>JBBRVA010000446.1:0-6829 GCA_038247295.1 Caldilineales bacterium
CCCGCCTGGGATCAAGTGGTGCACCTATTTGTTGCCACACGCTGGCAGGGCACACCGCAGGAGAGCGATGAGATGCGCCCCGCCTGGTATGCGATCGACGCGCTCCCCTTTGCCCAAATGTGGGATGACAACCGCTATTGGTTACCACGCGTCCTGGCCGGACAAGCGCTGCAAGCCGAATTCACGTTTGCGGCGGACAACGCAACAGTGAGTGATATACACTTTGCTGAGGTATAGACCCCGCTCATTTTGCCTTACCCAGTGTGGATCGCATCCGGCCGAATTGCGATATGGGCTAACAGGCCGGCCATGCCATCGACTTGAAACACGCGCCGCGCCCGTTGGGCCGGATTTTGATGGCGCAAGAGACGACTAAAAATGGGTTGCAGCAAGCGTTCCTCGGCCTGGCCGCGTTGCCGCAACCCATCTTGGGCAATTTTGGCAATATTTTCTAAAAAATTGGGTGCGGGTTGGGGGGCATCCAACCCCTTTGCAATCGCCTGACGGTGATAGGTACGCATGATCGCCCAATAATCCTCCCCCAATTCCGCTTCGATGTAGCGCATGATCGGCGCCGCCGCCTCAATTAGCCCCACACCAAGCGCCATGGCGGCCATGTGTTCTGACCACGGCTGCTGGCACGCCGGGCGAATTTCGATTGTCCCATAGGTAGAACGCAAGCGCGCACTATTCCACACATAATGTTCGTGAAAAAGAAAGGCGTCAAAGTCTGGCCCATGCTCGGCTAGATAATCGGTGAAAGGGCGCGAGTTGGGCAGCACCTGGTTGTCTTCGCGGCGGATCAGATAGGTGGCCTGCGCCACGGTTGTGACAAAGTCGGCGATGCTGGTATAGGGGCGCATGGGCATACCGTGGCGATATTCGTGGGCATCAATTTGCAGATGTTGCCCTTCACGAGCGCTGCAAAAAGGGCTGATTTTGCCGCCAAAAATCGGGGAGTTGGCACAGAGGGCGATCAAAACTGGCGCCATCAAGTTGCCAAAATTGAGCATGTTCACAATTTCAGCGCGACGAATGGCGACGTGGCACTGGTCGCTGGCGGTGACCATGTACCAAAGCCACTCGGCGCCCATCGCTCGGTAGAGGCTTTGGTAGCGCTGTTTGGGCGCCATCAGCGCCAGGCTGGGCGGTGTGATCGGTTGAATGCCATAGGCAAGCACCTGCCAACTGCGCCTGGAGGCAGCACGAACTAAGCGGCGAACGGCATGTTCGACAATGCGTTGCACTTCGTACAAGTCGGTGCAGGGTCGTGTCGTAATTTCCACCGTGCCAACACCCACCTCCAATTCATAGTTATATTCCTCACCGTCCAATCCAACAATCAGATTCGGCACCACACTGTCGTAATGGGGGCGCAAATCACCTTCGGCGAGTAAATGATCCCAAAGATAGCGTACATCGGCAGCCTGACCACTGGGCGTCACCACAGGATATTCCACCTCGCGCCCGACCGTGCGCGGCAGGGGCTGGTCTTCTGGAAAAGCCGCCGTAAATTGGGCGGCCAATATTTCGATGGCGTCGGTTAGATTACTCACGGGTGTCTCAAACTTTCTATAGGAAACAGGATACGGGAAACAGGATACGGTTGTCTCTACCCATGTTCCCCGTATCCTGTTTCCCGTATCCCGCCCTACGGCAAGCGCTGAATCATGCGCGGCAGATCAGCGAAATTGCGACAAATTGCGGTGGCATGGGTCTTCTGGCTCCCGCGATCGACAATGCCGGTAAATAGAATAGCATACATGCCAGCTAAGAGCGGTCCAGCAATATCATTGCTTTCGCGGTCGCCCACATGCACCATACGCGCCGGCGAGATGTCTAGCCCCAATGCAACTTGGCGAAAGATATTAACCGATGGCTTGGACATGCCAACCTCGTCTGAAAAAGCGAAATAACTAAAGTAGGGCAGCAAGCCCTGCTGGTCCAGCAGATGGCGCAAGCCACGACCGTGCGTGTGGATAGTATCGGAAATGATCGCCAGTTTGTACTGTTGTGATAATAAGGCCAGCACACCATGAATACCGGGTGCAAAGTCGGGCGCAATACGAATCTCCATCATCTGGATCTCACGCACTAATTCATCGATTTCGCGCACCAAACGTGCATACTGTCCCGGCTCAGGTTGCAGACCTAAATGTTCATAGGCATAATAAATACGCGTCGTTACACTGGGCGTGCGGTGATTGTTATGCCAATCGTGGCGAAAGCGTTCGTTGGCCACCTTATAGGCCGCCGCCGCCCGAGCGGTCGTAATGGCAGGATAACGTTCCCGAATTTTACGGACGAACATTTGCACACGGGCGTCCGGTTTGCTGGGCAGCCCCAACGCCGCCCGTTTGGGTTCGTCGGAGTCATCAATCGCAATCGTATCCCAAAAATCAAACGTAATCGCTTCAATCATAAATCCAATTTCTTAGTAACTGTTTAGGATATAAGTAGACAGGTAAATAGGTAGACAGGTAAATAGGTAAGGATGACAAGATGAGCGAACCTGGTCATCCTGTCATCGTCCGACCTACTGGTCGGCGTCATCTTGTCAGATCGCAGCATCAAATCGGAATAAGCTCTATAATTTGGGCACCAAATTTTTATAAACGGGAGCACACCCTTTGATTTTACTGCAAAAACGACAAATCAACTATCACGACAAAGGCTGATATGTATGCAACTAAGACCGGCAGATCTACAATACTATATTGATACGAGGGCGATTAGGGCTGAATTATTCGCCAACATCGGCCATACGCCAACCGTACCGGCGGCGGCTTTGGCGCTGGGCGTCGAAACTGATCAGATTATTAAGACCTTACTTTTCCTGATCGAAAAACCAGGTGACAAGGAAACCGCCCAGCCGGTTATTGTGATCAGCAACGGGGAGCGACGGGTAGACAAGAAGCGCCTGGCCGATCATTTCAACGTCGGCAACAAACGCGTGAAATTTGCCGCGCCAGAAATCGTCTTGGACTTACTCGGTTATCCCGCTGGCGGTGTACCGCCCTTTGGTCACAAAACGGCGCTGCCCGTTATCCTAGACACGGCGGTAGTCAGTCTGGCCGATATGTTTGGTGGCGTCATCTATGGTGGGGGCGGGGACGATTACACAATGATGAAGTTGACCGTGGCAGAGTTGGTGCGTGTTTTACAACCAGAGGTGATGGCGGTGAGTGGTGAGTAGTAAATAGTAATTGGTGAGTAATTCGCTGCATCATCACTTCTTACGATTATCATAGCACTTACGCTGGCTGAGCTTGTCGAAGCCGGCTTCGACAAGCTCAGCCAGCGTAAGAACTGTCATTTTGCGTACATCCTATACCAATTACTATTTACTACCCTCTACCGGTGTGTTGTCACACCTACCTGGCAACACATTTCCAGCAATGGGCAAATGGAGCATTGCGGGCGGGTGCCGGTGCAGATATGTTTGCCAAAGGGGACCAGCAGGCGATTGATTTCAATCCAATAGGCCTGGGGCAATTGCGTTTCCAGCGCAGCGAGCGTTTTTTCAGGAGTTTTGGTTTGTACATAACCCCAGCGGTTCGTCACCCGGTGGACATGAATGTCGACGCTGATCACCGGCGTGCCACACGCAATACCCAGGGCTAGATTCGCACACTTAGGTCCCACACCCTTGAATGAAAGCAAGACTTCGACATCACAGGGCAGCGTTCCATCATACGTTTCGAGTACTTGTCGCGCAATGGCATGAATCTGGAGTGCTTTAGCGTCGTGAAATGTGCTCTGTCCAATCGCCTGATCGATCTGCGCTGGCGTGAGTGCGACCATTTCTGCTGGGGTGCGGGCAAGCGCAAACAGGGCACGCGCCGCAGGCAGGCTTACCTCGTCATACGTGCGGATGGAGATGATACAGGCAATCAGTTGCTCGAAAGGTGATGCAAAGCCGTCATCGGCCAGCTCAAACATAGCCGCTTTGGGGAAAGGCTGAACGGCGTCACGAATCCGCTCAATCGCGAGATCGATATCAAAGGGCCGCTTGTTTTCTTCTACTTTAGACGAGCACTTGTTCGCTTCCATACTGGCGTATTATACGCACAAGCCTGGCAAAAAAGTGTAACAGAGGGTACGATGGATGTACCCCGATTTTTAAAATCGGGGTACATTTTAAACCGCGGGAGCCGTCGCCCGCTCCAGATCACTCAGGAGGATAATCGCCTCTTCAAATGTGTCACCGCAAATGTCGGCCATCGCGCGCAGCCGAATACAGACAGTGGGGCGTTCCGGCATGCCATAGAGTGCACAACGGTGATCCAGCGTGAGATGGATGCAGCGTACGCCGGCCGGTTTGCCCTGCGGCATGCCAGGGATGGGGGATGAGATTGACGGCGCAATACAACAGGCGCCACAGCCCACGCGACATTCCATCATGCCCACCCGCAGCAAGAATTACACATCTGCTGTCACAGCTTCCTTTGGATCCGCACCGGCATGTTCCTTGACCAGATTGGCAAAACGGGCAAAAAGCAGATCAGCATCGTGCGGGCCGGGGCTGGCCTCTGGATGATACTGGACACTGAAGACGGGACGATCGGTGAGCCGTAACCCTTCGACGGTGCCATCGTTCAAGTTGCGATGCGTAATTTCTACGTTGCTGGGCAAAGTGCCTTCGTTGACGGCATAGTTGTGATTCTGCGCGGTGATCTGCACATTGGTCGCGCCGGTATCGCTCACCGGTTGGTTGCTGCCGTGGTGACCGAATTTCAACTTGTATGTTTCGCCGCCCAATGCCAGCCCAATGATCTGATGGCCCAGGCAGATGCCAAAGGTTGGAATCTGCGTGTTCAACAACGCGCTGACCGCCTGCGCCGCGTAGGGCACGCCGGCTGGATCGCCAGGTCCATTACTCAGGAAGATGCCGTCTGGCTGCAAGGCCAAGACCTCATCTGCCGACGTATTGGCTGGCACCACCGTAACGCGCAGCCCGTGGCTAGTAAGCCGGCGCAGAATATTATGTTTGATCCCAAAGTCGTAGGCGACGACATGCGGCGCATGCGCTTGCGCGCTAGGCAGTGCGGCTGGCTCCACTTTGCCCGCCGAAACCGGTGTCCATTCGACTTGCGTACCGTCGATCCAATGGTATGCTTCCTGACAAGTAACTTCGCGCACCAGATCGCGGCCGTCCAATCCTTCCCACGTTTGGGCCACCTGCAACAACTGTTCGACCGTCTGGCTACCATCGGTGCACAGCGCAGCGTGAAGCACGCCTTTTTCACGCAAGTGACGGGTAAGGGCGCGGGTATCTACTCCGCTGATACCGGGGATGCCATTGCGCGCCAGATAGCCAGGCAATGTTTCATTGGCGCGCCAGTTGGAGACCACTGGGCTGACTTCACGCACGATAAAAGCCGTAATCTGCGGCTTATCACTTTCCAAATCTTCGGCATTGACACCCGTGTTGCCTACATGCGGCAAGGTCATACAGACCATCTGCCCGCGGTAGGAAGGATCGGTGATCACTTCCTGATAGCCGGTAAGGCTCGTGTTAAAGACCACTTCGCCCACCACCGTGGTGGGCGCACCCCCCCCCCGGCCATGGAAGACAGTGCCATCGGCAAGAACGAGAATTGCGTTCATTACGATCAGTTCCTTCTAAACCCTAGCGGCGGGGTTGATAATCTCATGGGACTTTCACCAGAGATCTGTCCGGTTTTGTAGACCGGACAGGTTTTATCTGACTCTGCAAACCTTTACGTATTTCAATTCTGCTGATTCGGTTCCCGCTTATAGGCCAAGCGCAGGGGTTGCCACTCTTCCCACTTGAGCAGACTATTCCAGGCCGGCGGACGCACAGCATCCTCTTTGCGCTGCGCACTCACCGGCTGTTCGACCAGGTTCATCAGCACAGCCACTTCATCGCAGCGGTGAAATTTAGAACAGTAGATACAAGCCTGCCACACCTTGGGGCTGATGCTCCAGCGGTCGACCAGATCAAAACCTAAACGGGTAAAAAAAGTCTCGCGCAGCGTGAGGGCACATACCTGCTGATATTCGCGTTCGCGAGCCAATTCTACCAGTTGCAGCACGAGTTGGCTACCAACACCTTTACCGTGCTGACTGTCATCCACGGCCAGCGAGCGAACCTCCACCAATGTATCCGTAAGCGACACTAATGCGCCACAGCCCACCACCGGTAGCTCCTCCGCCCCGGGTTCATACTCCACCGCTACCAGCCAGTCTACGATTGTCTGGCGAACACTCTCGGTTGTGCGCGGCAACATGACGTTTTGTGCCGCAAAGCGATTGACCAGTGCGGTGATCTCGTCCACATCTTCTAGTTGCGCTGGTCGAATCAGTATGGCCATCTCCACCTCATCAAGATCCATGAATGTAGAAAAATGGCGGTGACAGGCCGCCCGAATGTCATAAGTTATAATTATACGTAAGAAGCTAATTTTTGTTGCAGGTGTGCTAACCTCGACGAACGACGAATGACCAACGACCAGGGTCGTTTATCTAGGCTAGATTCCTTGTAGTATTTCACCAATCGTCGAGACTGCATGCTTGATCTCATCTTCGGTGATGACCAAGGGCGGGACAAAACGCAATACATTGGGGCCGGCGTTGACCAGCAACAACCCACGTTCGTAGCCCTGGTTAACAACTGGGCTCACGTCAATGTCCATCTCGACACCGACCATCAAGCCTCGCCCGCGGATCTCAACGACATGTGGACTGTTTAATTCATCCAAAAGTTCCTGTAGCAGTTTGCCCTTGGTCTGTACCTCAGCCAGGAAGTCCGGTTGAGCAATGCGGTTGACCACATACTCGGCGACATGAGTTACGAGTAGACCAC
>JBBRVA010000447.1:0-6823 GCA_038247295.1 Caldilineales bacterium
AAGCGTTGCGCTGGCGGTTGGCGGCGGAGTCCACATACGGGATCAATTGGAGCAGAACGCGGTCGGTCACATCGTCACCCCGGGCGGCGGCGGCGGTGATCAAGGCGAAGTTGGTGCGGGCTACGTCGCGGCCGCGTGCATACAAACGTAGTTGCTGTTGACCGGTTGGGGTGTGGGCGTAGGTGCGGAGAAATTCCTGGCAGAGAGGCGCGACTGCATCGCGTTTGGCCGGCGTGATCTGCCGGACAGATTCGGTATTGGACTTCAGCGTTGTTGATTCAACTGTGTCTTTCACATGTCAATTATAGCCTATTTAAAGGGTGTTTTCAACCCTCTGCGCCCCTGGCAGCCACATTGGCACACACCTGAATTGGGTCCCAGGTTGGCGAGTAGGGCGGCGCGTAAGAGAGGTCGAGCATGCCGACATCAGTCACGGTCATATGCGCCGTGATCGCGGTGGCGATGATGTCGATGCGTTTGTTGACGCCCGCTTTACCCACCAATTGACCACCCAAGACGCGCCCTGTGCTTTTCTGGAAGACAAGTTTGACCTTGATCTTTTCAACGTCGGGCCAATAACCGGCTTTGTCATTGCCCGTAATCACGGCGCTGCCGATATCGTCGCCCACTGCACCAAATTTTCCACTCGTCTTGGCGGCGGCCTCGGTCAATCCAGTAACGGCCATCGTGTAATCAAAAACCTTAACCACCGCCGTGCCGAGGATGCCGGGGAAGCTGCTCTGCTCGCCACTGATCACATCGCCGGCAATGCGGCCGCCTTTGGTGGCCGAGGTCGCCAATGGAATCCAGGCGTTTTTCTCCAATACCAGGTGATAGTGCTCGACACAATCGCCTGCCGCGTAAATGTCGGGATCGCTGGTTTGCATCTGCGTATCGACCCAGATCGCCCGCGTCGCGCCGATTTTTAAGCCGGCTGCCTGGGCCAATTCGCTGTTGGGGCGAACACCTGTGGCTACCAGCACCATATCGGCCGGTAAGACACCATCTCCTTCCACAACAACATTCAACCCGCCTTCGGGCGTACTTTCGATGGCTGTCACACGCGTACTGGTATAGACCTTGACGGCGTGCTCGGCTAGATGTGCGCTAATTTCCTCGACCATGTCAGTGTCAAAATTGGGCATGATTTGCGGCAGCATCTCGACTACCGTTACATCGACGGCGCGCTCACGCAGCGCTTCGACCATTTCCATCCCGATATAACCACCCCCAATCACGACCGCCCGTTGGGGATTGTGTTCTGCCATGTAGTTGAAGATACGTCCGCCGTCGGTCAGCGAACGGAGTGTAAAGACGCCAGGCAGATTGATGCCCGGGATCGGTGGCCGCACAGCTGAAGCGCCGGTTGCGATGACGAGTTTGGCATAGGCTTGGGTGAAGCTTTCACCCGTTGCCAGGCGTTGCACCGTCACCGTCTTGGCCGTTGGATCGATCCCGGTGACGGTGTGCTCAATGCGGACGTCGATCCCACGGCGTGTGCGGGCATTTTCAGGCGTCAGGACCATCAAGTGTTGGTCAGATTCGATCACGCCGCCAATCCAATAGGGCATGCCACAGGCCGAATAGCTAATGTGCGGGCCGCGTTCAAAGACAATCACTTCGGCGCTAGGGTGGGCGCGCTTAATCTTGCTGGCGGCGCTCATGCCGGCGGCATCGCCGCCAATGATAACAATCGGAGAATTCATAGCTTTTCCAAAAAATGAATTATAGTCAGCGCCAAATCGACAAAAATGGCGGTTGCAGCACTGTTTTTATCGCGCTGTTCAAGACGCAAAAATCTCGGCCAGTGTATTGAGGACCGCTGCTTGATCGGCTGCTTTCAGTCGTCCCAGGCGTTTGACCAGGCGTGTTTTGTCAACAGTGCGCAGTTGGTCGAGGACGATTTGACCATCCTTGCCCTCAAAGTGGCAGGCCACACGGCTCGGATAGGCTTGGCCCTGCGTCGTTAGCGGGGCGATCATCACAGTGGCAATATGAAGGTTCATCTCATCTGGTGAAATAACGACACAAGGTCTGGTCTTTTGAATCTCGGCGCCGATGGTTGGATCCAAGTTCACCAGAAAGAGATCAAACCGTTTGACTACCATTGCCACTCACTGGCTTCCCAGGTGGTTAAGGTAAGCGTCTCTTCCTCCACGAGCTGATCGTCACCGGTTGCCCGCATCTCGGCAAACCGATCTTCCCAACCTTGCCGCACAACCCGCAGGGGACGGATGACCAACTGTCCAGCCTGGGCTTCAACTTCGACTTCGTCGGCCAGGCCCACTTGCTGTAACATGACTTTGGGAATGCGAATGCCGTGCGAATTGCCGATCCGGATAATACGTGTTTTTACAGCCGCCGTCATATAGGTTATCTCCTCTCTGCTAAACGTAATTACATTGTATACCCGTCTGATGCGGCTGTCAACTGGTTGCGTAATCATCCAAGAATAAGAGAGATTAGAGATTGGAGATTGACAGGCGCAAGCCCCAATCTCCAATCTCTAATCGTTCGACTGAGCTCACGCCGAAGTCTCAAAATCTACAAGTTATTTCTGGATGCTGATTTTAATGGGATAAGGTAGTCAGCGTGGACGTAGAAATGGATTGGCCAGTGGCTTGCGCTTGCCTTGGGGCAGTGTAAATATAAACCTTGCGCCCCGTCCCGGCTGGCTTTGCACAGAAATCGTCCCTTCGTGCGCCTCGACAATGCCCTGCGCAATCGCCAGCCCCAATCCTGCGCCGCCGGTGGCGCGGCTGCGCGACTTTTCGCCCCGATAAAAGCGATCAAATACGTGGGGCAAATCTTCGTAGCGAATCCCTTCGCCATTGTCGTTAACCGTCACTAGCACACCTGCGCTCACCAACTCGGCGGTGACACGTACGGCACCGCCGACCGGCGTATGGCGTAGCGCGTTGCCGACCAAATTGGCCAAGACACGCCCAATCAGCCGGGCGTCCATCAGTACCGGATCGACGTTGCCGTCGACATGGCCGCCCAATTTTACGCCTTTTTCCGTGGCCAAGGCAGAAAAGGTTTCAATCGTGTCCGAGATCAGGTCGGACAATGAATTGGGTTGGCGATCCAACTTGATGCCACCGGCTTCCAATTGCGCCATTTCAAAGAGATCATCAATCAAGGCAGATAGGGAGCCAATGTCACGTTGGGCCGTGCGTAAATAGCGTTGCACCGTCGCTGGATCTTCGACCATGTTATCGGCGAGCGCCTCGACAATCGCACGCACCGAGGCCAGCGGTGTGCGCAGATCGTGGCCGACCCAGGCGATCAGGTCACGGCGCATTGTGTCGAGTTCCTGCTTGCGGCGCGCTGCTTCCTCCAGTTGGATGGCCATCTGGTTGAAAGAAACGACCAACTGCGCTACTTCATCGTGGCCGCTGACCACCACGCGCGTCTGTAATTGACCACGCGCAATCGCCTGCGCGCCGGCGTTCAGCGCGGCAATCTTATCGGTGACGGTCGCCGACAAAAAATAACCCAGGGTCATCGCAATGCCGGCGGCAAAGATGAGCAAAATTGTCGCCAATGTCAGGTCGTGCTCGTTGATAAACATCAGCCGTGCCGTTACCCACACGTTGATAAAGGTCAGCAAGCTGGAGATCAGATAGCTGCTGAGCAACGTCCAGTGCAAACGCCGCGAACCATGCACCCAGCCAAACTTATAGGCCCCATAACCGACAAGTAGCGAGCAAATCGCCGTGCCACTCAAGAAGAGGGTCATGTTTTGGAAATCAACCAGTGGCGGCTGCATCATCACCACGAAGATCAGCAGCGTCAAGGCCAGCGCAAAGAGCACGCCGCCGAGGAAACGCAAAGGCAGGCTGAAAGGTTGGCGGGTGGGTTGGATGGTGATGGTCATGGTGGCTTTCTAGGATAAAAACAAGTAGGACAGTGAGACAGTAAGTCAGTAGGACAGTGAATCAGTCGCGACTGTCTCACTGCTCTACGGCTCAAACTTATATCCCACACCCCACACCGTATGAATGTGGCGGGGATTCGCCGCATCCGGCTCGATCTTTTCGCGCACGCGGCGGACGTGGACGGTAACGGTGCTGGGATCGATATAGTCGGTTTCGCCCCACACGCGATCTAATAACTGGTCGCGATTAAAGACCTGGCGCGGATGGTTGGCCATAAACCAGAGCAGATCAAACTCTTTGGCCGTGAGTGAAATTTCTACGCCGGCCATTGTCACCAGCCGCGTGACGGGATCGATGCGAATGCTGTCAAACTCTAGGGCGCGTTCTGTGCTTTGCACGGGCGCGCCCTGCGCCCGCCGCAAAACGGCGCGCACGCGGCTCACCAATTCTTGCGGACTAAACGGCTTGACCATGTAATCATCGGCGCCCATTTCCAGGCCCAAGATGCGATCCGCTTCCTCACGCCGCGCCGTCACCATGATGATTGGCGTGTCGCCCACGGCGCGCAGCCGGCGCGTGATCTCCAAGCCATCCACCTCCGGCAACATCAGGTCGAGCACCACCAGATCGGGCATCTGCCGAGCCAGTTCTTTGAGTGCGCTCTGGCCATCGTTGGCAATTTTGACCCGATAACCGGCGCGTGTCAGATAGAGGCTGATCACCTCGCTGATGCTGCGTTCATCGTCGACGACCAGAATTGTCGGTCCGTTCATGATTCACCTCGGTTGGCTCTGTGCTGCCCTGTTTTTTCGTCCATGGCGTCCATTGTACACGTTTTTGATTACGTAGACCATACGCAAATATTACGCCATTATTACGGCTATGCTCATTGTTTATTTAATACGGAAAAAATCTAACGCAAAGGCGCCAGGTGGCAAAGGTGCAGAGGAAAAGTAGAATTGTTCAGCCCCCACAGTAACAGGGTTCCTCTGTTTCTCCCTCTGCGTTCTCTGTGCAACCTCTGCGTACTCGTGTAACGATGGGCAGTTTTGCTTTGATAACAGCATAATTGGGGGCAGCGCTGACTATGTCTCTGGCTGCTCGCGTACCGCAGTGAATAGCAGGCCAATCGCGACACAAACAATCACCGCTGAGACGACACAAACGCCGACCACACCATAGCGCGTATAGAGCCATGGCCCGCTGAAGTTGGCAATCGTGCCACCGCCGAGCACGACGGCCGAGCCGAGCGTCATTACCTTGCCGCGTTGACTGGGTGACTGTTCGCTCAGGAGTGGAAAATGGCTAACAATCGTAAATTCGAAAAAACCGCGCGCCAGCGCAATGCCAAAGACGGTGGCGAAAACGCTTGTGTTGAGCCAAGGTAATAGTACATAGCCGAGCAATGTCAACCCATTGCCCCACAAAACGCTGCGCCGTTTGCCGATGCGGTCGGTGAAGAGGCTGACCGAAACACTAGCCGCCAGATCGAAAATGCCCAGCACCAAGGCCACTGTGCCCAGTGCCGCCGCGTTTAGACCATATTGATCCCCCAGCCACGTGCCGTAGATCAACATAATCTGGAAGGCCGCCAAATAGGTGAGTGTACCGGCGAAGATCGTGCTGTAGGTCGAGCGGGCATTGGCGCCCAGATCAAAGAAAGCCCGCGTTTGTTTCCATAGTGAGCCACGCCCCTGCGGCTTTACGAACGTCGCCGCGTTACCGTTTGCCGGTCTTTCGACATTGGGCATGGCAGCGAAGACGAACGACATTACGACGAGACCGCCGCTCAGAATAAAAAAAGGTGTGCGCCAGCCCGTGATCGCCATCAACCAGCCAATTGCAGAGAGGCCGACAATGCCGGTCAATGCCCACGAGTATTCGACCATACCCAGCGCTCTGGCCCGTTGCGCATAGGGCAGCCGTATGCTTACGTAAGCTTGCAAGGTGGGAATAAAACTGGAGACGCCCAGCCCAGCCAACACCATGCCAATCGCTGTCATCCATAAATTCGTGCTAATGCCCACCAGCAGCATGCCCGCCGCATTCAACAGCAGACCCATGCGGATCACCAACCGGTAGCCGCGCCGATCGGCCAGCGCGCCAAAGAAAGGCGCCAGCATGCCGACGGCGCTGCGCAACCCCAACAGCCGGCCCAGTGTGACCACATCTGTGCCCAGGCCGGTAGCAATAATGTGCAGAAAAGGGTTAAAGATTTGGGTGGTGGAATCGACTAGTAACTTAGTGGCAATGCTCGTGCCAATCAGCCGCGCAAAGGAGACATCGTCGCCGCTGGGTTGAACCTGTTCGCTCACGAAGGATGGTCGCTCTCTTTATGGTTCGACGCGCCGGACTAGCGCGCCGGGTGGGGGCACAAAAACAAAGGTCAGCGGGTCAATCTCGGTGTTAAACTTGACGGTAGTAAAACGGATTTCTAGTCCGTTGCTATTAATTACCTTCAGTGGATAGCCATATTGCTGATCCAGCCAAAGTTGCAACAGACCAGCGGGAAAGGCCTGCGTCTGCCCTGCAATCACAATTTCCAGATGGTTGGCTGCGCGTCCAGCCACTTGATCTACGCCGACTTCGTTGATCGCTGGGGCCGCACGCAGCAAGGTCAAGATGTCGGTGGGCATGCGTTCGAGCATCGAGCCGGCGCCCGCCTCGGCCGCTGCGGTTGGATCGTAGTTCGAACGATCCGTTACCGTCACCATGTTCAACGCCGGGTTATAGAACCAACCTTCTTGGTCATTCAATACCACAATCGTCCCGGCATAGGCCGCCGGTCCCGCTTCGGTCTCTGTGCGCAAGAAACCTGGCCGCTGCACCCACAACTCCTGTTGCAACGTAACCGGCCCCGAACTGATCTCCAATCGTCCAGCCACGGTTTGTAGATCAGCCAGCGCCGTTTCCATGTCACCGACCAGCCGCTCGGCCACAGG
>JBBRVA010000448.1:0-6818 GCA_038247295.1 Caldilineales bacterium
AATCAGCCGTAATCGGTTCCAATAGTTCGGGTAGGAGCTCAAATTTCACTTGAATCTGCTCCGTCAATCGCTCGACGCGGTCCTCTTTTAATGCCTCTTGGAAACTGGTCGTTTCGCGCAGTGGGGTTAGTCGCAACATCTGGCGTAACTCCTTGTAATTTAATGTTTTAAACTTCTCCTCAATCAATTGTGATGCTTTCAAAGCGATAAGCGCAGTTTGGCTTGATTTGTAATAACTCAAAGAAAGTTTGGGGTGCTGCTTGGAATAATTCGTAAAAAAGCGGATCAGTTTTCATAGTGGTTTTAATCAAAAAAATCCTCATCGCCTGCCGTTAGATATTTGCTCGCCGCGGCCACGTTGATCGTCACACCCAGGCCCGGTTTATCCCATACTTCGATGTGGCTATCCTTGACAATCGGGTCGGGTAGCCCATCGACGATGTCGTACCACCACGACGGGTGGCCGATGGGATATTCGAAGGCAATATAGTTTTGGGGCAGGGCGGCTGACACCTGAACCAGTGCCGCTAGCCCCAGCAGCCCGTCGCCAGTGCCGTGCGGCGCCATCAGAATGCCGTGTAGATCGGCATATTCGGCAATCCACTTGAGTTCGGCAATCCCGCCCACATCCAAGGGGTCGGGGCCGATGATGTTGACGGCCCGTTTCTCGATCAGGTCGGTAAAGTTTTGGCGCAGATAAATTTGTTCGCCCGTGTGGATCGGGGTTGAGGTCTTTTGCGTTACCTCGCGGTAGAGATCGGCCTGCACAAAGGGCGTATAGTCGCCGGTCAGCATATCTTCCAGCCACATCAGATTGTACGGTTCCATGGCCTGGGCCAGGCGTACCGCGTCTGGCACGGTGAAGCCCGGTCCACAGTCGAGCGCCAGCCCGATTTCGTCACCCAGCACGGCTTTCATCGCTTCGACACAGGCAATGATATGTTTTAGGCCGCGTTCGGTTAACAGCGAACGGTTGGGGTAACGGCCGCCTTTGATCACTTGGCCGTGGACAAAGTTGGGCACGTCGTTGATCATCTGGCTGTGAAAGGCAACGCCCTGTTTGATAATGCTGAAATTCTCCGGGCGATCTTTCATTTTTGCGATATTTTCCGCGTAATCTTGCGGCGACTGGCCCGTCATCGGAAAGCGAATGGCGCCATTATAGACCTGGACCTGATCCCGAATTTTGCCACCGAGTAGTTTGTAAATGGGGACATTGGCCGCTTTGCCAGCAATGTCCCACAGAGCCATCTCGATTGCGCTGACCGAAGTGCCCCACGGTTTGAACGCACCCCATTTGCGAATTTTCAGCATCACACGTTCGACATCAGTCGGGTCTTCGCCCACAATCAGGTCGCGATAGAAGAGCACATGCGGCTTCAGATAGGGCTTGGAGCCTTCACCTTGACCATAGCCATCGATCCCCTGGTCGGTGGTAATGCGGATGATTGGATAATTGCCCAGGATGGTGCATTTCAGATCGGTGATTTTCATGAATGATTCCTCGTTCGGTTTAAATTTGATCCTATTTAAAGACCCCGTTGGTAATGCCTTCGACGATCTGGCGTTGGAACAGGAAGGTAATGATAAAGACCGGGATGGTGGTCAGGATGGCGACCGCAGCGACGTTGCCCCAGTCGGCATTGAACTGGGTGGAACTGCCGATCAGTTGCGCCTCGGAAAGCGCCATCGTGATCACCTTCGATGATGGGCCGCGCGCAAAGACCAGCGGAATAAAAAATTCATTCCAGCCAGCGATAAAGTTGATCAAAAACATGGTGGCAAGGCCAGGGCGGATCACCGGCAGGACAATGTGCCAGAGCAGCGGAAAGAGGCTGGCGCCGTCCACCTTGGCCGCATCCTCGATTTCGATTGGCACCTGGCGCAAAAACGAGACGAGCACCCAAACTGTCACCGGCAGCAGGCCACTGCCATAGAGTAGTAACAGCCCTTGCAACGTGTCCATTAATTGCAGACGCTGATACATCTGAAAAAGTGGAATCACCGTTGATGAACCGGGCAACATACTAGAGGCGAGCAGCCCGACCAGAACTAAATTGGCACCTGGAAATTGCAGACGCGCCAGCGCGTACGCGGCCAGCAGGCTGACCGCAATCGCCAGTAGGGTCGAAGCGGTGGCCAAAAATGCTGTGTTAAACATATAGCGGGCGATCGGCAAGGCATTAAAAATGTCGCGAAAACGCTCAACGGCCAGGCTGCGCGGCAGATAGGAGAGCGGTTTGGTAAAGAGCTGGTCGCCGGGTGAAAAGGCAGTCAGAAAGATATAATAAATGGGCAGCAGCACGATGAGCATAAAGACGCCCAGCAGCAGGTAAAAAAAGACGTTGCCGACAACGCGGCGTAAGCCATAGTTGATCATATCACAGCCGATCCCAGGTGCGGCGCAACACGCCAAAGCCCAATATACCAATCACAAGGACGATAAAGAACAAAAGCATCGCAACGGCTGAAGCGTAACCAAAATTGAGGACGCGAAAGCCTTGTAGGTAGACCACGTAAGAGAGCAGCGAGGTTGATGAACCAGGTCCGCCATTTGTGAGTGCATAAACAATTTCAAACGAGAGGACACGGAAGATCGTAATAAAGATTGACATCGAGACGATCAGCGGCATTAGCAGCGGCAAGGTGATATACCAATAGGAGCGCGCTCCATCCGACCCGTCGATCTTGGCCGCTTCGTAGAGTTCGCTAGGAATGCCCTGCAAGCCACTAAGGAAGATGACAGCCAGAAAGGGCGTATTTTTCCAGGCATCGGTCAGCGTGACGGCAAAGCGCGCATTGGTGACATGCACCAGCCACAGTGGGCGTTCACCGGAAATGCGCCAGATGATGTCGTTGATCAGCCCAAAATCCTGGTTGAAGGCCCACACCGCGGCCGTGCCAGTGACAATCGGCGCAATCGCCCAGGGCAACAAATTGACCGTGCGGGCCAGGGTGCGCAGGCGGAAACGCTTGTTGAGCAGTTCGGCGATGCCTAGCCCCAGCACAATCTGCAAGGTGACCGAAACAATGACGAAGAAAAACGTAAACGTCAATGACGCTGTAATATTTGTATCGCGCGTCATCGCCACATAATTCTCGAAGCCGATGTAGTCAAAGGTGCGCCGCACGGGGCTGTGATCGAAAAAGCTAAGATAGAAGGTGCGCAGAAAAGGATAGACCGATGTGCTCAGGCGCCAGATCACCACCGGCGCCACCAAGGCATAGGCCAATAGCATGCGGCGCGTGGCAAGCGCGAGGGGTCTGGCGATAGGTTTGGTTTTAGCGATTGAGATAGTGGACAAGACATACTCCTGTGATCAGTTTGCCGTAAGCAGTGAACAGTCATCTAGTGATCCGACACTTTTGGCTGGGTTGAAACCCGCGGCTGAAAGCCAGGAAGTCGCCTCAGCGACTCGTTTTTAGTGCCTAAGGGCACTTCCTGCCCCTGTCAGCAGGCCATTTCAATGGCCTAGCCAAAAGTGTCGAGTCGCTAGACCAGTGCTCAGTCAAGGACAACCCGCCACTGATGACTGAACACGGGTCACTAACGACTGGCTAATTCGCCATATCGCGATCCAAAATCGGCTTGATCTTGGCCATTGCATCGTTGATCGCTGTGTCAATATCCACCTGATCGGTGAGGAATGCATGGATATTCTGCTCGGCGGCGTCGTAGATCTCTTGGATGCTGGGCGTGACGGGGCGCGCCTTGACCAGATCGCCCGCTTCGGCCAACTGTTGCAGGAAGGGGGCCGACGGGGCCTGATCCTGCACTTCGGGGTCGCTCCACAGCGAAATACGCGCCGGCACACGCCCGCGTAAAATTTGCTTTTTCATAATGTCGGCGCGGGCGGTAAAGCCGACCCATTCCGACGCCAGATCTTGCTTGTCCGAATAGGCGTTAATCGACCAGCCCCAGCAGCCCGTAATCGTTTGGGCATTGTCGGGGCCTTTGGGCGGCAGGAAGGCCGAAACCTGATCCTTCCAGAAATCTGGGTTGGTGCGGAACGAACCGTAGAAGCCATCCCAGACCCACCAGATCGCATATTTATTGTCGAGGAAGCCTTGGAAGGATGCACTATAATCATCTTGCGGCACAGAAGGCGGGGCCACTTTATGCTTGGCAAAGAGGTCTTTGTAGAAGACAAGCGCCTCTTTGCTGCCTGGATGATCCAGCGCGTTGATCGCGCCACCAGCCTGGTTGGTCCAGTGTTGAATATCATTGCCCAAGATCCCGTTGTTCTTCCCGCCCAGGGTAATCCCATAGCGCTCTTCGCCCTTGGTTAGCGCGGTTGCCACTTCCAGCAGTTCGGTCCAAGTGGTGGGTGGCTTGACCCCGGCCTCTTCAAAGAAATCGGTGCGGTAGAGGAAGATTTCCGTGTCGTTGCCCCAAGGAATGCGGTAGAGCGTGCCATCCCATGAGGAGACATCGGTGAGCAATGTTTGCGGCCAATCTTCCAGGTCGATACTATACTTCTCGACGGTGGGCTCCAACGGGGCCAACCAACCGGCCGAGCCATAGATCGCAGCCTGGAAGTCGTCGCAGTGGAAGGCATCGGTACCCTTGTCGCCGGAAGCAAAGCGCGTTGTCATCAACTGCTGCCATTCCAGGTAGTCGGCCGGTGCGACCTCGTAGTTGACGGTCTTGCCGGTCTCTTCGGTAAATGCCTCCATTACACTCTTGAACGAATCGTTTGAATCAGCCCAGTAGATGACATTGATCTCGGTGTCGCCGGTGGCGACTGGCTGGGCGGCACCGCTGTCGGCGGCGGGTGCTGCGCCGGGCGCGACTGGGGCCGCGCAGGCTTGCAAGACGATGGCCGTTGTGCCCATCCCAATCGCAGACAGAAAGGCGCGACGGGATAGGCGGGTGGATGGTTGGGAAGTCATGTTGGTTTCTCCTTTAGTTGAATGAATCGTATAGAAGATTCAGGTAGTATCAGATTTGTTTGGCCACACTGGGGAATGCGGCAGATTGGCAAACTTGGCCCACGAGCAAAAAGGAAGATGTTACACCCCGCCGCATTGCGCACTTCTTCGAGCTAACAAATACCACGCTGGGGGATGGTATTCAAAACTCTGCTTCGGCATTCAGCTTCGGAAAAATGGTGAGTACAGCATATCACAAGCATGCGGGAGATTCGTCCGGTATTCATCATAAAGCCTCCCAAATTCTAAGATCTAAATTGACGATTAGATATTGGTAAACAGATATTGGTAGATATTGGGTATTAGATATTGGAGGTAGGTAAGTAACCTCTAATATCTAATACCCAACTGTTTACTTTATCTGTTTGCTCTCAAAATTGGCGTGCTGGTTGAGGTAGCCCAACCAGATTGGCACTGATATATCACCCATGCCATTGTGATTCGCTGTGCCCTTTTCGG
Organism: Caldilineales bacterium; assembly: GCA_038247295.1. Classification (GTDB taxonomy): domain Bacteria; phylum Chloroflexota; class Anaerolineae; order Caldilineales; family Caldilineaceae; genus JAPLGZ01. Next base: position 5,392 of record JBBRVA010000448.1, read on the forward strand.
CCACGCCCTTTTTCTGTAACTTGCGCACCAATGTCACCGTCTCCGTGCGCGTCTGTTTGAAGGCGTTGCGTAAGGCTTTAAAATCTAATGTTTCGGCCGGTTGATAACCATCATACTCATCCTGGATCGCTGGTTCGCCCAGCAGCGTTTTTAAACGGCGTTGTCCCCAACGTTCAATGCCGATGATATGGCGCAATTTTTCGCGACTTTGTGGTGTGTCCGATTTATTCGCCAGGCGCGTGAGGATAGTTTTGCCACTTTCTTCGGCGCGGGCAGTCAGTTGATCAAGGGATTTGTTGCGAATTTGCAATTGGATAATCGTGCGAAAGATTGTACTGACGATGTTCATAGTTGGTGCCTTTGGATAAATAGGAAGCGGATAAATTCTATCAGGATAGGCTTGTTGTGGGACAGGTTGGTAGGTTAACTTTACCACAAATGGATAAGAAGAGAAAATGACTTTTTAAATCGCTTAGAGATAACATTTTATCCTCCTGGGATGCGTAAAATTGGAGGGCAAAATAAATGCCCCTCCAGACGGATAGAAAGACTTCTCCGCTGAAAGGGCATAAGCTATAATGCCATGACCGCTGCCACCTCAGCGGACTATGGTTAGCCGGACGTCAGGGCCTCGAACCTCTGGCGCTTTGCACGTCATAACAATCCAATTATGCGGGCTGCATTTCCGGCTGAAACAATGGCCTGATCTCTAACTGCTCAGCGCGTTCACGTACCTGTGCCAAGTCATATAACGTCTGTAAGTTCAACCAAAAAAGCGGCTCGGCCCCAAAAGCCTTTGACAGCCTGTAGGCCATCTCTGGAGAAATACCGCTCTTGCCGTTTAATAATTCGGACATAGTAGTCCGGCTTATACCTAAAGCCTGGGCCGTCGCTGTAACAGTTAAACCCAGGGGTTCTAAGTATAGTTCTTTTATGATCTCCCCAGGGTGTGGCGGGTTAAACATCTGCATACTTCTCTCCTGATCTTGGATAATATTCCTATAGGGATAATTTAGCTAAAAAATTATGTTACATGACAATAGTTTAATATCCGTGATTTGGGGAAACTTGCCGTTTGGGAAAACCACTAATTAAAAAAAGCCAACTGTAATATGATCTACTCATGTTTTTTTATCTTCTAGTGATAGTCCACTATATCGACTTCGTAGGCATCGCCATTTTCAAACCGGAATACTAGGCGGTAATTCCCATTGACACTTACAGCCCACCGGCTCTCACTCTTTGGCTCAAGTGGGTGCAGCCGTGCGCCTGGTGTACCCATATTTGATACTGTGACAGCCGCTTCTAGTGTGGCTAGAAGTAGTCTCAGGCGTTTGCTGTGTGCATGTTGAATGCTCTTAGTTATGCCCTGTCGATGAAATGCTTCTAACCCTTTGTGCTTGAATGTAACGATCATGCCAACTTCC
>JBBRVA010000449.1:0-6774 GCA_038247295.1 Caldilineales bacterium
CAGCGCTGCGCCACTATTTCCCGTGGGTATTCAGCGAATTCGTTGGGCGCGCCGACCATATGCCGATCCGCCCCGGCAAACCGGTGCCGGACTTTTTGCGCCACTTTGGCACCACCTGGATGATCATTGCCGCCAACGGCGAAGCCTTGGTGATGGACTGTGGTAGCCCGGCGATTGTCAAGACGCTGCAACAATGCCAAGCCGACGGCGAAATTACGCAGGTGACGGCCTGCTGGGTAACGCATTATCACGATGATCATGTGGATGCAATGCCGGAATTTCAGGCCGCCTTCCCTTGCCCCACCTATGCCGTCGATGTGGTGGCCGACGTTGTCGAAGCACCGCGCGCCTTCCGGCTGGCTTGTATTTCACCAGCGGTCACGCGCATCGACCATCGCCCGCGCGAAGGCGAGCGCTGGACCTGGAATGAGTTTCAATTGACCGCCTACACCTTCCCTGGTCAGACCTATTATCACGGCGGACTATTGGTGGAAGGCCGGGGGCTACGTCTCTTCTTTGCCGGCGATTCATTTACAATGGCGGGGATCGATGATTACTGCATGGGCAATCGCAATCTGCTGGGCGCGAATGTAGGCTACGACCGCTGTCTGGCATTGATCAGCGAACTGCAACCGACGCATATTTTCAATTGCCATGTGATGGATGCATTTGATTTTACGGCCGAAGAAATCCGCTTTATGCGTGCCAATCTCGCTGAACGCGAGACGCTCTACACGGCGCTTGTTGCCTGGGACCATGCGAATTATGGGCTGGACGAGCATTGGGTGCGCTGTTACCCGTATGAGCAAGATGTGGTGGCCGGCCAACTCGTGAAGTTACGCGTTGAGTTTACGAATCATTCCGCCGGGGCCAAAGTAGCACAGTGCCGGCCAATCTTGCCGCGCACGTGGGCGCAAGTGATCCAGGAGCAACAGGTCACCATCGCGGCGCGCCGCGATGGCGTAGTTGATTTTTCAATTTCTATTCCATCTGACCCGTCTAAGCTGAACCAAACGCACAACCCCAAACGCATTGTCATTCCCGTCGAAATTACCTACGCTGGCCAACCGTTGGGGCAATTTCGAGAAGCTATTTTTGTACTTCACGCCTAGCGTAGGTGCGGTTTCCATACCTACGTTTACGCGGCTAACGCATACGCCGGTCGCAGCGGCGTTGCGATCTTTACAGTGCGCACCGCATCCTCAAAAATCTGCAAGGTCTCGGCCACATCGGCGGCGCTGTGGCTGTAGCAGAGAAACCACGGCTCACGCGGATCATCGTCGGGCAGCACACCGTGTTCAATCAGATGGCGGGCAATCCGCCCGTAGAGTTCGGCATCGTTGGCGGCGTAGCTACGGTAGTCGGTGGGCGCCTGTGCATTGCCTAGCATCAAGCTGAACATGGAGGGTACCCCCGTGATGGCATGGGCAATATCGGCCTGGGTGAGGATGATTTGCAGACCTGCCATCAATTCTCGGCCGCGTTCAAAAATAGTATCGATGATCGGCTGCGTTTCCAAAATTTCCAGAGTGGTGTTGGCCGCCGCGGTGGCCACAACATTGCCACAATAAGTGCCGCCGTGCGCCACCTTGCCCGGCTCGACCACGGCCATCATCGCCGCCTTGCCGGCCACCGCCGAAACGGGGAAGCCATTACCCATCGCCTTGGCATAGGCGGCCAGATCAGCTTTGACGCCAAAATATTCCTGCGCACCACCGCGCGCGAGGCGAAATCCAGTTTTCACTTCATCGAAGATCAGCACGATGCCATGTTGGTCACAGAGGGCGCGAATCCTTTCCAGAAAACCAGGCTGCGGCATTACGCCAGCCACATTGCCCATCATCGGCTCGACCATAATGGCGGCCAGCGCGTGACCTTGTAGGGCCACGGCCGCTTCCAGTTGCTCAAGATCGTTGAAAGGCAGGCAGATCACATCGTGGCGCAGCGAGTCTGGCACGCCGAGTGAAGCTTTGGCGCGGCGGGGGTGGGCGCGTTCCCCCATGCGCTCGACCGGTGTGCTAGGGCCGCTGAACATGACCGCATCATGATGACCGTGGTAGTGGCCCTCAAATTTGATAAATTTATCGCGCCCCGTGTAGGCACGCGCAATGCGCAGGGCGTGCATATTGGCTTCGGTGCCGGTATTGGCCAGGCGCACCTTGTCCATGCCCGTCATGCGGGTAAAACGTTCGGCCAGTTCGATCTCCAACGGCGTCGTGGCGGCAAACATCGTGCCCTGTTGGATGGCTTCCGCCACCCGTTGCGTCACTGCTGGGTAGGCATGGCCGAGAATGATTGGGCCAAAGCCCAGGCGGTAGTCGATATAGCGATTGCCATCGACATCCCAGACGTGAGCACCCTGGCCGCGTTCGATAATGAGCGTTTCATCCCCCCAATAGCGAAAGTTCGAGTTGACGCCATAAGGAATGTACTGTTGCGCTTTTTGAAAAAGTTGACGCGATTGCGTAATGTTGTATGCCATGATTGGCTCCGTAAAAGTGGGGAAAATGATTAGATATGGTGCGAAATAAGGCGAAGAAATAATTAATTGTGAATAATTAATAATTAATTGCTAACAGGAAGTAGGCCGTCTATGCCTCGCCACCATCGACAAGCGGCGGATCCCAGGTGTAAATTTCCTTGACAATGTCCAAATAAATAAAAGTCTCCGTATCGCGCACACCCTCGACGCTGTAGAGCTTTTCGGTCAGAAATTTGAGCAAATCGGCGTTATCCAGACAGGTGACCTCGACGAGCAGATTGTACGCCGCTGAGCAGATCGTCAAGTAGATCACCTCTTCAAAGGCTGCAATCTGGCGCGCTATCTCTTGCAGCCGGTTGCCGTCGGCCTTGACGCCAATCAGCGCCATCGTGTGGTAGCCAGTTTTGAGCGGATTGGTGACCGCCACCAATTGCAGGGCGCCGCTCTCCGTTAAACGCTGCACACGCTGGCGAATCATGCCCGGCGAGACGCCTAGTTGATCGGCGATCTGGCTGAAGGCCATACGCGCATCGGTCTTTAAGGCTTTAATAATCGCCCGGTCGGTTTTGTCCATTGTCAAGGCCACAGCAAAATTCCTTTCCCTGTACCCCGATTTTTCAAATCGGGATACATACCACTATACACCCGGACTAGACACATGTCAATAGCCAAAATAACAATTAAGCATAAATATAGCTTATTTAGTGTCAATTCGGTATTTATTTAATCTAAAATTAACAATTCGTGATTTCTTATCTATCTTGTCCCATATCGACCGTAACAATTGACAATTAGCGATTGACAATTGACAATTATCCTATGTTCTATTTCATTCTATTCAGCCTGATCATTCTTCTGCTTGGTTTGTGGCTCTTCTGGCAAGGGCAGCGGACTCAACAACAGACCGGCCTGCCCATCGGCGAGGTAATTTACAGCGACACGGGTGCGTGGCAAAAAGTGGAAGAGCCGCTGATCAGCCGGCGCTATGGCTTGGTAGGCAAACCCGATTATCTGGTCCAAGTGACGGAAAAGCGCCAGCGACTGACGATTCCCGTCGAGATTAAGAGCCGGCGGCGACCACCCACCCTTTACGAAAATCATGCCTTGCAACTGGCGACCTATTGTTTGCTAATCGAGGAGAAGTTCAAAACGACGCCCCCCTATGGCCTCTTACACTATGCGGATGCCACGATTAAGATCGAATTCACCGCGCGTTTGCGCAACCAGGTATTGGAAGCAGCCGACGCGATCCGCCAGGCGCGCGGCGCACCGGATGTGCGGCGCAGTCACACCGATCCAGGGCGCTGCCGATCTTGTGGTTATCAATTGGGGTGCGGCAAAGATGCGCTTGTGGCGACAGAGGAGAAACAGGCGTAGATATCTCTTACAGATTATCTACAGCGCGCCGACATCGAGCCCGCCGGCAGCCGCGCGCAACCGTACCAGATCTTCCGGCCAGTCCACATCAAGCGCCAACGTAGGGGATGCGTAGGTTTGAACCGGCACACCAACGCTTTGGGCCAGTTGTGTATGGCGCGCAAAGCTGGCGGGACCAAAGGCAAATTCAATCGCGCCAGGTGGGCGCATGAGCAGGGCGTTGGTGCCGCCATCCGGGCTGCGCGTGATCACGATGCCCTTTTGCGCCTGGCCCAACAAGTACAGTTGGCGGATGTCGTCTGCCGTCAGCAGCGGCAGATCGGCGGGCAAAACGAGCACGGCCTCTGCGCCCTGTGCGCTTGCCACTTGCGCGGCCTGGCTTAGCGCCCCATTCAGATCTTGCCCCTGTTCGCGCACGATGATCACACCGGCTGCTTCGGCTTGGGCCAACGCGGCTCGATCACGGCTGACAACCAAGATGCCCGCCAACACCTCAGCCGCTTGCGCGCGCGCCAAGACGCGCGCCAACATCGCCTGATTCAAAGCCACGCGCTCATTCACCGCCAGCACTTCAGTCAACCGGCTTTTACCTTGCTGAAAAGGTTTGACAGGCACCAACAGCCATAGCTTCATCACCACATCAGGAGAGCGCACGCGACCGGCTTGGCGTGGCAGATGCACTGCGGGGCACAAGTTGCAGCCCAAACTCAAGCACCTGTTCGGCCAGTTGCACCTTGCTCGCCAGATCGCTCATCAGTGTGTTGGTCACCAACGTGGGCAGATCCACCGCATCCCGGATCACAGCATCCTGTTGATCCAGCACAAAGCCAGTGAGCAAACCATCAAAGTGGTCGACCACTGTCAATGGGCTGATCGACTGGCCCAGTTCGCGCATCATCTTGGCCGCTGGTCCCTTGACGGCCTGCCCGGCGATGATCGGGCTGACGGCAATTTTCGGCGCGCTCATCCGCCGTAGTTGTTGGCGCAGACCCGGAATACTGAGGATCGGGTCGAGACTAAGATAGGGGTTGCTGGGGCAGAAAATGACCAAAGCGGCCGTCGCGAGCGCTTCTTGGACCGCGTCGGTCAGGCGTGCGTCGGCGGCGCCGACAAAGGTCAAGTCGATCACCATTGGTTCGCAGCGCTGGCGCACAAAGTAATGTTGAAAAGGCAGATCGCCATCTTCGGTATGCACCAAGGTGCGCACGGGGGTATCGCTCATGGGCAAAATGCAGGAGGGGATGCCCAGGCTGCGTCGCAAACGTTCGGTTACTTCGGTTAAGGAAACGCCTTGGCGCAACCATTCGGTGCGGCGCAAATGGATGGCCAGATCTTTATCGCCTAGCCGGAACCACTCTTCACCGCCCAGGTGGCTCATCGAAGCCAGGGTTGAAAAGCTTTCATCGACACGCCCCCAGCCCGTTTCTGGATTGTGCAGACCAGCCAGGTTGTACGTTACTGTATCCAGATCGGGGCAAATGTTCAATCCCCAGTGTTCAAAATCATCAGCCGTATTGACAATCACCGTCAAATTTCCTGGCGGGAGCACCGCTTGTAAACCAGTCGCCAGTTTTGCGCCGCCAACACCGCCAGCCAGAGCAACAACGTTTATATTTTTCATAGATTTTAGAATTGAGAATAAGTGCAAATGTTCGAATCGTAACATCAGTAAAGCGTGTGCCTAGGCAATACGCTTTACACCAGCCATTTTACCGCCAAACCACACGGCTTGCCAAGGGGGCGCGTTCTTTTGTCTTCTCTTCAGCCGGATAGCCGAGGGTGATTAAGGCTTGTGGCTGCCAATCGAGTGGCAGTTGCAAGACATTGCGCACCAGTTCGGGCACAAAAAGGGGGGCACACATCCAACACGCGCCCAAGCCGGCTTGATGGGCCGCTAAAAGTAGATTCTGACAGGCCAAGGCGGTACTTTGCACCGCCATCGTCCACTCGGCCTGGCTCCGGCGTTGATCTGGGTAGATATCCATATCGATCATGCTCACGGCAGCCAATACCAGTGCGGCGGCGCCAGTCATACGCGCGTGGCTGATCGCCACCCGTCGCTCGATAAGCGCTGGATCGGCGCCATCGCCACCCAAGTCGGCGCGCCAGTGTTCGGCCATCCGCGCGCTCAGGGCTTGTTTGGCGGCGTCGCTTGTCACCACACAAAAACGCCACGGTTGCCGATTATGCGCCGAAGGCGCCCAGATCGCCGCCTCGAGCAGCGTCTCTAGCAGTCGTGGATCAATCGGTCGCGCCTGATAACGCCGAATTGAACGCCGTCCTTGCACCAATCGCCCAAAATCAGGCAGCGGTTGGGATAAATCTGGAGTCAATGGCTGCATTTCCAAAATAGTAAATCCAAGATCGTTATACAGCGGTTGGTGCTTCGTTGCCCGCTTCTGTAATGGCACGCCGGATATTCACCTGGGTCAGGACGATCAAGCCTAGGATGAAGAGCACGACAATCGAGAGAATGGCCACACGGTAACTGCCGGTAAACTGCAACGCCAACCCAAAAACCAACGGCCCCAACCAACTGGTACCCCGTTCGCTCACTTCGTAGAGGCTAAAATATTCCGCCTCCTGGCCTTTAGGAATCATCAATGAAAAAACCGAACGACTCAGAGCTTGGCTCCCCCCCAATACAATCGCAATTGCGGCGGCCAACAGGTAGAATTGAAGTGGGCTATTCGGCTGAATGAGGGCATAAGAGGCATAGACTGTCCCCGTCCAAATCACCAGGCTGAGCAGAATCGCGCGTTTGGTGCCAATCCATTTTGCCAGATAGCCAAAGGCCAATGCCCCAAAAAAGGCGACAAATTGCACCATCAGAATCGACGTGATCAGCGTTTGCTGATCCAGTTTCAACTCGGCGCTGCCAAATTGCGATGAGAGCGAGATTACCGTTTGAATGC
>JBBRVA010000450.1:0-6769 GCA_038247295.1 Caldilineales bacterium
GTTGGGCTAATTGCCTCTGCTTCGATATCGGGTCGCTCGTACAGCGCCCACATCGCCTTGGCGGCATCCAACGCGCTGCCACCGCCCAGCCCAATAATCCAATCTGGTTGTAGATTCCGTAGTACTTCGGCGCCCTGTTGCACGGTTTGCAAACTGGGTTCGGGTTCCACTTCGGCGAAGACCGTGCTCGCGATGCCGGCCTTTTGCAAATGGTGCTGGATCCGGTCGGTAAAGCCCAACTTGTGCAGCACGGGGTCGGTGACAATCAGGGCTTTTTGGCCAGGCAATTCTTCCAGATAACCGAGGGCGTCTTCACCGTAGACAATCTCAGGGGAGTTAAAGAACCACATAATATTGCCTCTTAAAACGCTGTATCAACATGGGTGGCACAGCGCACCATCTCTTGCGCGGCCTTTACATTCTTCATGATCTTAACCAGGTTGCCATCAAGCTTGAGCTGGCGTGTCATCAAACCTTGCACGGGATCTAATTTGCCACTCAACACTTTGCGCCACTTTTCCAGATTGGCCGTGATCTTAAATTCCGGTTGCTTGCTGCTGATGTCTGTGGTGTAGATTGCTTCGCGACAGTGGCCGTGCCATAAGTCCAGATAAATCGCACCACCCTCTTCGATGACTAAGAAAATATCACCTTCCCAATGCTTCGCCGCATTGGCGTAGGCATCGCTCTTATTTAGTTCTTCGTGAAATTGCGCTGTCCACTCAGCGCTGGGGAATTGATAGCCCATACAACGACTCCTGTAATTTGCGATTTTTGATTGACGATTGACGAACTTTGGTCGGCTATAGGCAAAATGTGCTACCTGATCTTATCAACGGCTGATGTTGGTTATGTTCCCAGTGTGTGGGCCTTCCTTCCTTCACCATTACTTATTACTTATTTCTGCCCCTGCTTTTTTTGCAGTCGTTGCAAGCGGTGTTCCAACTCTGCCACATGGCCCTTCATCCACGACGGCGTGGCCGTCGTCCGTAAATTGTGCAACGCCCAGGCGGTCCACATCGCTGCCTGTTCCAAATCGTTGATTTGCCACTCGCAATACTTGGCCAATTCAATGTAGGGCGTTGGATCGTTGCCGGGTACAGAAGAGAGCCAGCGTTGCCAGATTTCTGCGGCCTCTGTCCAGCGTTCTTGGCGCCGGTACAATTGCGCCAATCGGCCAAAAGCATCGGCCTGCACCGCCGGGTCACGCAGGCGCTCCAGGGCACTCTGATAGGCTGCTTCGGCCCGCGCCCACTGGGCCAGTTTTTCATAACACTGTCCTAGTGCCAACCAGTCTTGGGCGTGTAGCGGCGCATCCGGTAGGCTAGCTGGCTCGTCAAAGGCGCGTCCCAACTGCTCGGCCAGGGCCACCATCGAGACGATATCTTCAAGGTTGTGATAAAACACCTGCCGCATCGCCCCAGCCTGACCACTGCGCGTATATTCGGTGTAAAGCTGCGGGATCAGATGACCAGGCACATCTTCTTCGCTGCGCGTCATGCCCAAAATCATCTGCTCCAGGTTGATCAACCGACAGCTTTGCAAGCGCTTTTTCCACAGTCGCCGTGCTGGGTGCAACAAGTCCAAATGGGGCCGATCGGGATGCAGCAGGCCGGCGCTGCCCCGCAAATCGGGAAAGCTGCGCCGGTTCTGATCAAAGCGGGCGCGCAACAGTGGCAGATCAAAGGTGCGCCCGTTAAAGGTGACACTCATTTCATAGCGTTCCAACAAATCGGCCACCGCCATCAATTGCGCCCCTTCTTCGCCGGGATGGCGCATAAAGAATTGGCGGACGACGAAGTGGGTGGGGACGGCGGGAGTAGGGGCGTAGGGGTGTGGGGGAGTAAGGGCGTGGGGAAGCAGAGGGAATTCCGTATCCCGTATCCCGTATCCCGTTTCCTGTATTCCGTATCCCGTTTCCTGGCCCCCATATGCCTCAAATGTACCAATGCCGATCATAAAACAGTAGACGCCAGCGCCGCCTAGCCCGGTGGTTTCGGTGTCGATAAAAGCAGCCTGGTGAAAATCGATCTCAGCGCGCAAGCCAAAAGTTGGGTGGAAAGGGGCAAAGATGGCGGGCTGCTGGAGCAGTAAATCACCCAAGGGCCGCGTGCCGCGCGCCGTATCCAGCGCGTGGGCTTGTGTTCGCACATAACAAATGCCGGCGCTGTTTTCAATCAGTTCGCCTGGCACCAACACTTCTAAGCGCGTTGATGGGTCATGCTCGACACGCGCTGCCCCGCGTACTGGCAGATCAGTGACGGGATCAAGCGCCGGTGGAATTTCTAGCTCTGAACGGTTGCGCTGCGGCCGCAGATCATGCAGGCGGCGCAGACGATCTAGGGTGGATGACATAGATAGATTATAGCACAAGCTCATTTTTACCCGTAATAACCTTGGTTGATATACCCGCCCCTGTCTCTCGACTTTTGTCACTATTCCAATCGATCATCTATAATCACCAACCAGACGATCAGCCTGCCAATATCTAATACCCAATCGCTAATATCTATGAATCCACGATCTGCCAAAAACTGGACGCTCCAAGAACCCGCTCCGCCGGTGTTCCTGCAAGATAGCCCCGAACATCCGCTGCTTTTGCAAGTGCTCTACAACCGAGGTTTGCGTTCAGTGCAAGATGTCAAAGCATTTTTGTCGGGTGTGGATGCCATACGCGAAAACCCGTACAAATTGCGCGACATGACGCCAGCGGTCACGCGCATTGTGCATGCCATTGAGCGTGGCGAAACGATCTGTGTGTATGGCGACTTTGATGCCGATGGCGTAACGTCAACTGCACTGCTCGTCACGGCGTTGCAAGCAGCTGGTGGACGTGTGGGCCCCTACATCCCCGACCGTGTCGATGAGGGCTATGGTCTTAACTGTGAGGCATTGGACAAGATTGCCACCCAAGCCACCCTACTGATCACAGTTGATTGTGGCATTCGTAGTGTGCTAGAAGTAGCGCATGCCATGCATTTGGGCATGGATGTGATCGTCACCGATCATCACTCGGTGGGTCCAGAGCTGCCGCTGGCGTTGGCTGTGATCAACCCGCGGCGCAAGGATTGCCCGAGCAAATTTGATCGTCTGGCCGGTGTGGGCGTGGCCTATCGCCTGGCCCAAGCGGTGTTGCGTGCTATCTCAAAACAACCGAAGGCACGCATCAAAGAAGAGCAGGTGGCCGACCTGGAAGAGAGCCTGCTCGATCTGGTCGCAATTGGTACGGTGGCCGATATGATGCCTTTGCTGGGCGAAAACCGCGGCTTGGTGCGGCGCGGCTTGGCCCAACTCAATCGCATCCAGCGCCCTGGCCTGGAAGCCCGGCTGCAGCACGCCGATCTGCGCCCCGGCGCCGTTGACGCAACGGCGATCGCCTTTCGTCTGGCGCCGCGCATCAACGCGGCGGGCCGGCTAGCCCATGCCAAACTGGCCTACAAGCTGCTGCGCACCGCCGATCCGGTCGAAGCATTTGCCCTCACGACCGAGCTCGAAGCCCTCAATCAGCAGCGTCAAAACTTGACGGCCAGCGCCCAAGCCGAGGCCGAACAACAGGTGGCCGCGCAAATGGCCGACGACCCTGCGCTCTACATTGTGAGCAGCAACCGCTTTCTGCCCGGCATTGTCGGTCTGGTGGCGGGCAAGCTGACGGAACGTTTCTACCGGCCTGTTGTCGTGATTGAACAAGGTGAACAGGAATCGCGCGGCAGCGCGCGCAGCATTCGTGAATTTGACATCAGCCAGGCCCTGGACGAAGTGCGCGAATTTATGCTGCGCCATGGCGGCCACAGTCGCGCCGCTGGTTTCACGGTTCAAACCGCCCGCCTGCCCGCCTTTACGGCTGCGCTGCACGACGTTGCGCAGCGCAGCTTAACCGACAGGGCCACGTTGCGGCCCACGCTGACGATTGACGCAGCGGTGACGCTTGACCAAATCAACTGGGGCTTGCTCGAACAGTTTGCCCGCCTGGAGCCAACCGGCCAAGAAAACTCGGCCCCGCTCTTGCTCTGTCGCAACGTGCGGGCGCGCGATCTGCGGCCAGTGAGCCAACGTAAACATCTGCGTTTGGGGTTGGAAACCGGTCGCGGTAGCCCAATCTGGGATGCTGTCGCCTTCAACCAGGGTGAATGGTTGAACCACCTGGACGAAGGCAGCCGAATTGATGTGGTCTTTCAAGTTGAAGCGAATGAATGGCAAGGGCAACGGCGCTTGCAGTTAAATGTGCAGGATTTGCGGATTGCGGAGTGAATCTATGCTGTTGAAAAACTTATCCGCTCCGTTCAAAATCGGTCTTGGCTTCGGTCTGCTGGGCATCCTGCTGACCGTCGTTGGCATTGTGCGCGGCAACGTGCCACCCAATCCCGCCAGCATCGGCATGGCCTTGTTGATCGGTGGCGGCGTCTGGTTTGTCGTCAGTTGGGCCGTGGCAACCGCAGCAGCCGATGTGGAGCAGGATAGCGAACATGGGCAGTAGCGGCACAATCAAGCGGAAGTGAATCGGTAATGAGATGGAGATAACCAACAACCTTATCGAGCATATGCGTGAGCAGGCGGCGCAGCGCGTGCGTCTCGCTTATGGTTCAACCGAGATCATCCGTGCGTTTCGCGGACCTCTTTCAAAAAGCACATCAGTAAATCACTCTCACCCTGTAGGAGATCGTATGCAACCTCTGCCTCACAGCATAGAAAAACTTCGTAATATCCGCGCCGTCCTCTTCGACATGGACGGCGTAATTTATGTCGGTAACCGGCCCTTGCCCGGTGCGCAGGAACTTTTTGATTATTTGGATGCCACTGGCCGGCGTTGGCTCTGCATTACCAACAATGCCAGCCTTACCTCTACCCAATTTGCGGAAAAATTGTCGCGCATGAACATCCAAGCGGCGCCCGAACGCATTTTGGGCAGCGCCGAAGCGACGGCGAACTGGCTGGCGCAACACGCGCCTCAAGGCAGCAAGGTGATTATGCTCGGCATGGATGGGCTGCGCAGCGCGCTGCTCGATTACGGCTTCGAACTTGTTACCGATCCCCAGGCGGCGGAGTACGCGGTAGCCGGGATCAATTTTAACCTGACCTACGAAAATTTGGCTGATGTCGCCCTGGCGATCCGCAATGGTGCCAAGTTCATTGCTACCAACAATGATCCCACCTATCCAGCCGAACGCGGACAGATTCCGGGCACGGGTAGCCTGATTGCCCTGCTTCAAACCGCCACTGGTGTACTGCCGGAAATTGTCGGCAAGCCCTATCCAGGTATGTACGAATTGGCCCTACAGCGCGTAATCGCTCAGCCAGAAGAGACATTGATGGTTGGCGACCGGTACGAGACGGACCATGCCGGTGCGATCAAGTTGGGATTGGCCACAGCCGGTGTGCTCACTGGCATTACCAGCCGGGTTGGGTTTGAAGCTGCCAACCCGCCTGTCGATTTTATTCTGGAAGGCTTGCCCGCCTTACTGGAATTATTTCAGCAGATTGACGCTGTATAAGTTTCTAATCGATTAGCAAACGTATGCAGGTCTTTTTGACCTTACAGGAAGAGTCGCGATAGAATAAAAGGATGGCAAATCTAAATCTGTACCCCTCGACAACGGAACGCCCACTCACCTCCTTGCTCGATTTTTCGCAAGAAGAGCTGGCCAAGTATATTGGCAATTTGGGTGAACCTGTCTATCGCGCTCGCCAAATTTGGGATTGGATGTACAAGCGCTATGTCAACGACTTTAGCCAAATGATCAATTTGCCCCACCAGTTGCGTGAACTGTTGGCTGGGCAAGCAACCGTCAATCCATTAATTGTCATGACGCAGACGGTATCATTGGCACGCGATACGCAAAAGGTGCTTTTTCAATTGGCGGATGGGCAGGCGATCGAGTCCGTCTTAATGCTCTACGAAAATCGGCGCACCCTTTGTATTAGCAGCCAAGCCGGCTGTGCAATGGGTTGTACCTTCTGTGCCACCGCCCAGGGTGGATTGGCCCGCAATTTGACCGCAGGCGAGATCATTGCCCAGGTACTCTACTTTGCTCGTTACCTGGCGCACGATGGCGTCGATCCCCAGATGGAGTTGGAACGCCCCACGACTGTGACCAACATTGTGCTGATGGGGATGGGCGAACCAATGCACAATTATAAGCACGTTTGGACCGCGCTACGCCGCTTGACGGATGCGGATGGCTTTGGCCTGGGGGCACGTAATATTACGTTGAGCACCGTGGGACTGGTGCCGATGATCGACCGCATGGCCGAAGAAAAGCTGCAAATCGGCCTGGCCGTCAGCCTCCATGCGCCCAATGACGAACTGCGCAGCCAGCTCGTGCCGATCAACAAGCATTACCCGGTGGATGAATTACTGGCTGCCGTGCAACGTTATACCGATAAGACGCACCGCCGCGTCACATTTGAATATGCTTTGATGCGTGGCATTAACGACAGCCCAGAACTTGCGGCCAAGTTAGCCGAAAAGCTGCAACCATTGCTTTGCCATATCAATTTAATTCCCCTGAACCCGATTCCTGATAGTGCGTACCAGCCGACGAGTGATGCCGACACCAAGCGCTTTGTCCAGATTTTGCGCGACGCGGGCGTATCTGCGACTGTGCGCTTGCGGCGTGGCATCGAGATCAACGCCGGTTGTGGTCAACTCAAACGTGCTATCACGGCCCAATCTGCGGCTGGGCGCAGCAAGTTGGGCCGCACCAAAACTATTCCTGTTGGGCAAGAAGAAATAGCGCCGACTCTGTGAAGAGTCAGCGCTATAAAACGAACA
>JBBRVA010000451.1:0-6766 GCA_038247295.1 Caldilineales bacterium
GACAATCTAGCTGACTGAGAAAACTTTGATAGTCTGGTGCATCCGTTTTTTCCAGCATCAAGTTCGCTGCAAAATCTGGATAAATTTGCGCTTGGCCGCTACGTAACACTGCGGGTGTGCCTGTCGATGCCTCTGCATCGAGTGGAAAGCGCTGCGCCCAGGCATGGACTAATGCCGTTTTGGTCGGATCGCGATGCGTTGCGGCCGCCAGCCGGATCGACTGATCTTCTTCGCGCAAGTTGATCAGACAAATGTCGGCCATGCGCGCCACCATTAAGTCAACCACCTTATCCAGACGCGTGGTATAGTCCAGTGAGTTGGCAAACTCTTCGCCTGCTTCGATTAACAACTGCTGTCTGAACTCAATTTGTTTTAGCTCGGTAATATCAGTCAACGTGATCACACATCCCAACTGCTGCTGTTCGGCCGTGGTGAGAGGGCCAGCGCTGACCAGCAGATGGTGCAACCGATTTTCTTTGGAAGTGAAAGTCACTTCCTGGGCTTGGATGGCAACACCGGCCAAGACGGGGGCCAGCGAAAAGGCGGGCAGTATTGTCGGGGATTCGTGGTTTTTGCTTGGATTTGTACCGTCAGTTTTAAGCGCGCGCAAGGGGAAAATATGATCAAACGGTTGCAAGATCGGATTGTACCCACACAATTGATGGGCGCGCTGGCTGGCGCGAATAATTCGCCCGGTGGCATCGCAAACGACAATCGCCTCGTTGGCCTGTTCTAGGATCGAACGCGCTAATTTTTCGGCTGCCGCTACCTTGGCCTGATGCTTTTGTTCGGTCAAATCGGTGGCGATCAGGCAGATGCCCTGTACTTCATCCAATTGTAAAGCGCTGAATGAGAGCAGCACGGGCACACGCGTGCCGTCGGCGGCTTGCAGTGTAATTTCACCTTTGCTGCGATCGATTGCGCTTTGTGCCAATAATGGGGTATAGCGCGGCAAATCTTCGGGGGCGACGAAGTCCGTCAACTTAGCCCCAATCGTCTGGGCCAGTGGCTGCCTGAGAAGTGAGGCTAGGGCTTGATTACAATAGAAGATTGTGCCATCGCCGAACATGCTTGCCGCGCCTTCGTTGATCGTCTCGACCATGACGCGATACGCATGTTCGGCCCCCTGCAAGGTAAAGACCTGTTCGTTTTGCGACCCTTTGACGATAAAGGCATCAACTTCATGTTGGCTGATAGCACGTAAAATTTCTTCCGCCTCATCCAAGCGTGTGCGCAGATCGTCATATTGGCGTTGCAAAATGTGGATCGCATGCGCTTCCACTTCCATCCTCCCCTCCATGGGTTGATTGGTGAATGTTTTAGGCGGTGGGCAGATTAAGCCGCTCTAGGATGTGTTTGGTGTCCGACAAATTTCCGATCAGTCTACGCAGCGGTGGAGGCAGTAATTTGATGAGAGTTGGCGCAACGACAATCTGCGCTTGCGCCGCCTGTTCTGGTTGCTGGAAGAGATCGATCACTTCTAATTCGTAGCGGCCAGCGAGGTGTTGTTCGCACAGTTGCTTAATATTGGTAATCGCCTGAATTGAGGACGGCGATACACCAGTGACATAAAGGCGCAGGACATAATTCTGCTTATGTCGATCGCCCAGCGCTTGTTCGAATTCTGCTACCGAGTTTTTGGGAATGGTCATGTTCTTCTCATTTTGCAGCCAGGGCACCCTGGGCACCTAGATCGGTCGAAGATTTAGTCCGACCAGGACGCGTTCATTATTCGAGAGGTCGCCGATAATCTTTCTGAGCGGCCTGGGTAATTTGCGGACCAACGTAGGGATCGCCAAAATTTGATCTTCGCGTGCAAGCTGGGGATTTTCCACCAAATCAACCACCTCGATCCGATATTGGCCGGCCAAGTGCTCTTCGCAGATGCGTTTGAGATTGGCAAAGGCGGTAAGCGATTTTGGCGTTTGGCCAGCTACATAGAGCCGTAATTCCCAGATTTCTACTTTGCTGTCATTAACAGTTACCATATGCCTCTTCCTATCTTAGCTCAGAATTCACGCCGGGGGTGGCATAGCGTTGATCACTGTCGCGCGGTTGCGCCAGCACATTGCGATCTTCGCGCAACCGCGTTTCGAAACCCATGACCTCGGCCATCATTTTTTCCATCTCCTCTTCCTCGACCATAAACTCGGTGCGCAGGGCTGCGATCTGCGCTTCCAAAACTTGGCGTTTGCGGGCAAGCTCGCGCTGTTTGCGGGCAATCTCTTGTTGGCGCGTCAGGATGACATTGCGCTCTTTTGCCTCCTGCGCCAACCTTGCTGTACCCGTTAAAACGCCTTCGGCGCCCAAATAAACATCTATAAGTTGGATACCCTTGGCCGTTAAGTGGAATTCACGAATTTGATTGGAATGATCGATCCCCCGTGCTTTGAGGATGTAGAGACCGCGATTGCGTTCGCCATTGCTCTCAATCATCTGGAGCAAAATCCAGGCATCCATCAACGAGGAGATGCCAACTTCCGTTTGTTCGAGTTGGGTTTGATCGGCTGTGAGGCTAGTAAAGAGTGCCGTAATCTCTTGTGTTTTCAAGAAATCAATCAGCCGGATGAGCGCCGCTTTGACTTCACTTTGTGTGCCGATCGTTGTCAGATTGGTAATTGGGTCAATGACGACGACCTGCGGTTGGTATTCTTTGATCAACTTGTGCATCATGACCAAGTGCATTTCCAGCCCATGCAGGTTTGGCCGCGCACTGTGAACTTGCAACAAGCCACGTTGAATCCAGGGATCAAGCTCAATGCCAATCGAACGCATATTGCGAACAATCTGGCGTTCGGATTCTTCAAAAGCAAAATACAAACAGCGTTCGCCGCGCGTAACCGCCGCGTTAACAAAGTGTGCTGCCATGCTCGATTTGCCCGCCCCCGCCGTGCCGGAGATCAGAATACTGCTGCCGCGATAATAGCCTTGACCACCCAACATCATATCTAGCCGAGGGATACCGCTTGAAATGCGTTCTGTGGGGGCAGCGTGATCCAGGCCTAATGAGGTAATCGGCAAGATGGAGATGCCGTTTTCGTCGATCAAAAACGGATATTCGTTGGTGCCGTGCAGTGACCCTCGATATTTGACGATGCGTAGCCGCCGCGTGGTCATTTGTTCCACCACGCGATGATCAAGCAAGATCACACAGTCCGAGACATATTCTTCCAGACCGTGGCGCGTGAGGAGGCCATCACCGCGTTCGGCGGTGACGATTGATGTGACGCCTTTGTCGGCAAGCCAGCGAAAGAGACGGCGCAACTCGGCGCGTAAAATCATTGGGTTGGGCAGGCCGGCAAAAAGCACTTCAATCGTATCAAGGACGACGCGTTTTGCACCAATCGAATCAATCGCGTAGCCGAGCCGAATGAAGAGACCTTCCAGATCAAAGTCGCCTGTCTCTTCAATTTCGCTGCGCTCTGTATAAACGTGCTCAAGCACAAGTAGATTGCGTGCGACCAGATCAGTAAGATCGAAACCGAGTGACCGCACATTCTGGTCTAGGTCATCTGTGCTCTCTTCAAACGACACAAAGACGCCAGGCTCATCCTGTTGGATGGCGCCCCGCACAAGAAATTCCATACTAAACAACGTTTTGCCGCAACCCGCCGTGCCGGTAACTAGGGTCGTGCGGCCTAGGGGTAAGCCACCGCCGGTAATTTCATCTAGCCCACTAATATGCGTGGCTGCTTTGGGTAGAGATCCGTGCTGAATGGGCGTGGCATTCATTACATCATTCACAGAGGCTTTTCCTCTCTAGATTGGGGATCGTGGATAAAGGATGGCTGGACGGCTTATGTGATGATACCTTGATGGGCAGCGCTTACGCCATTCAATTATAGCAAACTTAGATTCCACTGTCAAGAGGTTAAAGCAGTAGAGTCAGATGATGACTCTACTGCTCGGCTTCATTATCGTGGGCAGCAAAACCTGTTAGGCGCGCTGTTTTTGCCCTTCAATATAGCGTTTGAAATTGCGCAAATCGTCCGTCAATTTGCTTTCGGGGTCACTGAAGAGCTCCGCCACAATCTCGCCCGCCAAACCGGCTGGTGGCACATACTTAAGCATCACCGTGATCTCTACCTCATTGCTCGGCAGGGCATTAAATGTCACTTGACCACTTGTTTTAATGTCGCCTTGTGTGCTACTCCAAGCGATCCGCTTGTTTTCTTCCAACCGCGTGGTTTCGGCATCCCACTCAATCTTCGTGCCCAATGGACCTGCCATGACCCAATGGCTGGTACGATCCCCGATTTTTTTGACCGACTTGATATTTTTCATGAAATTGGGGAAATTTTCAAAATTTGCCCAAGCTTGGTAGACTTCATGCAGCGGCGCTTTGACGATAATGTTTTTGGTTGTTGTGTCGTTACTGGTGCGTCCCATTTGGTTCATGGCATTTGTCACTGTACTGCTCACCGTGCTCGTTGCCCCGCTGACGCCCTGACCACTAAAGCCGCTACGACCGGCGAGCGGTTTGCCGGAAAGTGGCCATTGCCCTGTCAGTGCATAGTAGACCAGGCCCACCCCGGCGCCAATCAAGGTCAAGTTACCTAGCGAGCGGCCCAAGCCATAGATCGCCAAAAAGCCACCCCCAATCAATGAGGCTAGCCGCTTGAAATCACCGAGCTGGATTTCCCCGCCACTATCCACCTTGCTGGATGTGCTCTGCGTGAGGCCACTCAATTTTTGCAGACCGTTGGCCAACTGTTGGCGCAAATGACCAAATTGCTCTTGCCACATTTGCGCAGAATCTTGGCCCTGGCCATAATTGCCGTTGCTTGGTTGATAGCTGGTGGTTGGATTCGTATAGTCACCAGGTGGCATGTTGCCGCCTGCATAATTCTCTAGCGTATCCATCAACGCTGGGTTATCGCCCGTGCCCATATAGCTGTCCATACTAGCTGTCACAGCATCCGTTGCTGCGGCGTCATTCGTGCGTGTGATGGCATCATCGGGGTCGTAATAGGCGGCACCTGTTGTGCTTGCTGTTTGATTTGGATCCAAGTAACTATTGTATGAGAGTGCCGCATCGGCTTCGCGGTCGATGCTGTCGGCTGAGAGGCCGCTTTCGGAATTGTCAAGGCTAAGGCTTGACTCATCGATCATTTCTGGATTTTCTTGCTCTTCTTTATTTTTCTTTGCCATGTTTCTTACTCCTTCGCCTGGTGTTGTTGCTGCCGTTATTTCAACAGGGTCATAAACGCTCGTAAATAGTCACATCGCAGCCGGCATTGATCGACGGTCTGCTCGATAGCGGTTGTTTTGCCTGATAATATCCAAGCATACCGTGCATCATTAACTTTTACTATGGGGTGCGGTATAGCATAAAGATACAAATTTGGATATAATTTTTGCAAGCAGAGTTTATCTGTGCACCCAGCACATTGGGACAAATCAAAATACACTGGATCGCTACCATAGCGTTTGGGCTCTGTCGCTCACCCACTGACCCCAATGTCCACATTGAAAGGATTTACTTTTGCGTACACTCGGTTCCACTAGTTTGATTGTTTCCACGCTGGGTTTGGGCTTGGCCGCGCTGGGACGACCCGGCTATATCAACTTGGGCCATGGCAATGATCTTGGCCATGGCTATGACGTAGCGAGGATGGAGCAGCAGGCGCACGCTGTCCTCGACGCGGCTTGGCAAGCTGGCGTTCGTTATTTCGATGCGGCCCGCTCGTATGGGCGCGCCGAGGAATTTCTGGGCAGTTGGCTGCGTGCCCGCCAGATTGCGCCGGAAAGTATAACCGTCGGCTCCAAATGGGGCTACGTCTATACCGCTGGGTGGCAAGTGCAGGCCGAGCACCATGAAGTAAAAGATCACTCGCTGCCTGTGTTACAGCAACAGTGGCAAGAGAGTCAGCTTCATTTGGCACCCTATCTGCGCCTTTATCAGGTCCACTCGGCCACATTGGAAAGTGGCATTCTTACGAATCAGTCTGCGCTAGCCAGATTGCAGCAACTGAAAGAACAAGGCGTTACGATTGGGCTTTCATTGAGCGGCGCTAACCAAGCCGCCGTGCTAGAACGTGCTTTGGAAATTCGCGTGGATGGTGTGCGCGTTTTCGACGTGGTGCAAGCGACCTGGAATCTGTTGGAACCATCCGCCGGCGCCGCGTTACAGGTGGCGCATGCGGCAGGGATGGGCGTGATCGTTAAAGAAGCGTTGGCCAACGGTCGCTTGACACTGCGCAATACGGATCCTGGCTTTGTACAGCAACGGCTTTTACTGGCCCAACAGGCGGCCCGTTTACAAACAACGGTCGATGCTCTGGCCCTGGCCGCAGTGCTGGCCCAACCCTGGGTAGATGTCGTGCTGAGCGGTGCGACGACCGTGGAGCAACTGCAATCCAACGTTGCTGCCCGCTATGTCGCCTGGGATACAGAAGCTGCTGCAACGCTCGCCATTTTAGCCGAACCACCTGCTGTCTATTGGCGCACGCGCAGCCAATTGGCTTGGAATTAAGCAAGACCGGATAGATCTGTTACCATTTGGCGTAATGACTAAGCCCTGTGTAAACAGGGAAACAGGGAAACAGGGAAACAGGTAGACAGGAACACAAAGACGTTCTCCCTGTTTCCCTATCTACCTATCTACCTGCCGTGCTTCACCATTTTCTCAAGGAGGGATTGTGCCCAACCAACGATTAGCTGCGATTGTGATTTTAACGCATGTGCATGAGGTCGAAGGTTATTTTTTTGCCACGATCCTCAATGCATTACCAAGGCAATTTTAGAGCACGGCACCGACGCCAAC
>JBBRVA010000452.1:0-6746 GCA_038247295.1 Caldilineales bacterium
GAAAACACTCACCACCTTCCTCCTACGCAAAACTGCTCGCTTGATCATCTTGCTGGCGGCCGTCTCGGTGATCTCGTTTACGCTGCTGAGCCTCTCGCCGGTCGATCCGGTCAGCGCCTACATCGGCGCGGATATGACCCGGATCAGTTCAGCGCAGCGCGAGTTGATTGCGGCGCGTTGGGGCTTGGATCAACCGCCAGTCACCCGTTATCTGCGCTGGCTGCAACAGGCGCTTCAGGGCAACCTGGGTACGTCGATGATCTTCAACCTGCCGGTGCTCCAAGTGATCGGCGCACGCTTTTTGGCCTCGCTGGGCTTGATGGGGTTGGCTTGGGTGATCTCGGGCGTAATTGGCTTTGGCTTGGGTGTGTTGGCTGGGGCAAATGAAGGCAGTTGGTTGGATCGGGTGATCGGTTTCTATGCCTATACCCTGGCCTCGACGCCTACCTTCTGGTTGGCGTTGCTCTTGCTGATCATCTTCTCCGTTTCGTTGCACTGGACGCCAATTTGTTGCGCAGCACCGCCTGGCGTCTTGGCGCAAGATGTGACGATCTGGCAACGTTTACATCATCTGGTGCTGCCGGCAGCCACACTGAGCATTCTGGGCGTAGCCAATATCGCTCTCCACACGCGGCAAAAGCTGATCGGCGTGCTCAACAGCGAATACGCGATCTTTGCCCGCGCCCAGGGTGAAACCCATACTGGGTTGATCCTACAACATGGGCTGCGTAACATCGCGTTGCCAGCCGTTACCCTGCAATTTGCTTCGCTCAGCGAACTTTTTGGTGGCTCGGTATTGGCGGAACAGGTCTTCGCCTATCCTGGCCTGGGTGAAGCAACGGTGCAAGCGGGGCTACGCGGTGATGTGCCGCTGTTGCTGGGCATTGTGCTCTTTAGTGCACTTTTTGTCTTTACCGGCAATCTGCTGGCCGACTTGATCTATCAACTGGTGGATCCACGCATTCGTCTGGGGGGTGCTACATGAGTTCTGTACCATTGCCACCACTGACACCAGCTTTTGCGCACCCAAGGGAGCGCCGCTTTGGCAACCGGCGACGACGTACGCTCTGGACAATTGCCTTTTGCTTGCTCTTATTGGTGGCTGTCTTTGTCGGCGGCTATGGGCTGGGTGAAAAGGGGTTGCAAACGGCGTTGACGGAACGTAATCAAGTGCCTGGCCTGGATCACCCGTTTGGCACCGACTGGCTGGGGCGCGACATGCTGACGCGCACAATACGCGGCTTGGGCCTCAGTTTAATGGTCGGTTTGTTGGCCGCCTCGATCAGCGCCGTGTTGGGGCTATTGCTTGGCACATTGTCGGCCACCCTGGGCGGCAAGGTCGATCTGATGATCACCTGGTTGATCGACCTCTTCTTCAGCCTGCCGCATTTGGTCTTGCTCATCCTGATCTCGTTCGTGCTGGGCGGTGGCTTGCGCGGCGTGATCATTGCTGTAGCTTTTACCCATTGGCCGGGGCTAGCACGCATTATTCGCGCCGAGGTGTTGCAACTCAAAAGCGCCGAATACATTCAGCTCTCGGCGCGGCTTGGTCATTCGCCGGCATGGATCGCGCGCCATCACATGCTGCCACATCTGATCCCCCAATTCATCGTTGGTTTGATCCTGCTCTTTCCGCACGCGATTCTGCACGAGGCAGGCATTACCTTTATCGGGATTGGTCTCTCGCCGCACACGCCGGCGATTGGCATCATCCTCTCCGAGTCGATGCGCCATTTATCGACGGGTTATTGGTGGCTGGCCGTCTTGCCGGGTGCCGCCTTGCTGATTGTGGTTAAGATTTTTGATGTGCTGGGCGAAAATGTACGCACGTTGCTCGACCCGAAGACGAGTCAGGAGTAGGAAGATAGGGAAACAGGTAGACAAGTAGCTAGTACACTTGGGCGGAAATAACCATACTATTCTCCGGTGAATCAGTAGTGAATCAGTAGGACAGTGAGACAGTACAAACACTGTTCTACTGTCCTACTGATTCACTGTCTTACTTACGCCCAAGTGTACTAGGTGACGCTGTCTGTCTCCCTATTTGCTTGTCTACCTGTTTCCCTAAGCGCAGCGACGTCTACCTACCAGTTGAGAAACCCTATGCTTTCTGTACGCAACCTTTCTGTAACTTTCACCCTCTATGCGGTCGGTCTGACGCAAAGAGAATTGACCGTGATCACGGATCTGGATCTGGATGTGGCGGCAGGCGAGGTAATGGCCGTGGTCGGCGCCAGCGGTTCGGGTAAGAGTTTGTTGGCGCATGCCGTGCTGGGCATTTTACCACCCAATGCAACGGTCAGCGGGGAGATTCACTTTAAAGGGGATCTCCTCACGCCGGCGCGCCAAACTGCCCTACGTGGCAAAGAGATCGCGTTGATCCCCCAATCGGTAAACTATCTTGATCCATTGGCGCGCGTGGGCCCACAGGTGCGGCGTGCTGCCTACTTGAACGGCCAAAACAAGCGCGTCGCGACCGAGGCTCAAGCGCGGGTCTTCAAGCGCTATGGGTTGGCGCAACGTGTGGCGCAGCTATTTCCATTCCAAGTTTCGGGTGGCATGGCGCGACGCGTGTTGGTCTCAACGGCGGCGGTCGGACACGCCGATCTGTTGATTGCCGACGAGCCAACGCCGGGCTTACATCCGGAAGTGGTTCAGGAAACCCTGCGCCATCTGCGCGAACTGGCCGATGAAGGCAAAGCCGTGGTGCTGATCACCCACGATATTGAGGCGGCACTGCAAGTGGCCGACAAAGTGGCTGTCTTTTACGCTGGGACAACGGTAGAAGTGGCCCCCGCCGCCGATTTTGCCAAGGGCGCCACGACCTTGCGTCATCCCTACACGCAAGCCCTTTGGCGCGCCTTGCCGCAGCATGAATTTGTGGCGCTACCGGGGGCGCAACCCTCACCAGATGCATTACCGCCCGGTTGTTTATTTGCTAATCGCTGCCCATTGGTGACGCCAGCCTGCCAGACGGCACGGCCTGCCTTGCGCCCGCTGCGCAGTGGCTTGGTGAGGTGTATTCATGCTTAAGGGTGAGCAACTGGCCTTTCGCTACGGCGCCGACAAACCGTGGATTTTGCATCAGATCGACATCGAAATTGCGCCGGGTGAAGCAGTGGGCTTGAGTGGACCCAGTGGACAGGGCAAAACTACCCTGGCAAAGGTGCTGGCGGGCTACATCAAACCGACGGCAGGGCATGTCACTGTCGCCCGTCAACCATTGCCTATACGCGGTTACTGCCCCGTACAACTGATCTTCCAACATCCCGAACTAGCCGTCAACCCGCGCTGGCGGATAGACCAAATTCTCCATGAGGGCTTTAGCCCACCGATTGCTCTCCTCGATGCCCTGAGCATCGATTCAAACTGGTTGACGCGCTGGCCACACGAATTGAGCGGTGGCGAATTGCAAAGGCTAGCCGTGGCACGCGCGCTGGGACCTGGCACACATTATCTGATCGCCGACGAGATGACGGCCATGCTTGATGCCAACACCCAAGCCCAAATTTGGCAGGTAGTACTAGCGCATGCCCGCCAACATCACCTGGGTCTACTTGTCATCAGCCACGAAGCGCCACTGATTAAACGGTTATGTGACCGCGTTATAAACTTACCCTTCCCTACTGCCCCATCGATTTTGCCAACGGGCTAGATAGATTACAGACATTTTTTGTGCTAATCGTGTATACTATGGATACCCCGGCACAATGACGTGCTTCTGATAACCACAACGCTGTATCAACCAATTTTATTCAACCAATTTTATCGTTGCAAGGAGAAATTCAGTCATGAAACGTCTGTGGTCTGTGACGACGCTCATTGTGCTTTTCAGCCTGGCGCTGACAGCCTGTGTGGCCCCGGCTTCACAAACGGCTGGGACCGTACCTGCGGCAAGCGCCGAAGTGAAGGACTTTGTCACTTGGTATCAGTATGACGAGAATAATGAGGACCCGGCGAGCGATGAGCGCGTGGGTAACGAGTATTTGCGCAAAACAATTCCTATCTTCAACGAAGCCTTCAAAGAACAATGGAACTGGGTGAACCAACCCAAAGCCTTCGACAAGATGGCCACCGAACTGATCACCGCGGTGCAGGCCGCCGGTGAGGTGCCGGACCTGATGCAGATTGGGGATAGTGACCTACTCTCGTTTTATCAAAATGGCACGGTCCAGGATTTAACTGAATGGGCTTCTGCTCAGGCGTGGTTTGCCGATCTGGATCCGAATGCCGTGGCGGCCTGCACCGGGCCGGATGGCAAGCTCTATTGCATCCCCGTCGCCGAGACGCCTCAGGTTGTCTTTGTCTGGAAGGATCGTTTCCCCGACGGCTATCCTAAGACACCAGAAGCGTTCCTGACCCAAGCCGCGGCGCTCAAAGCGGAAGGGTTGTATCCAATTACCTTTTTTGGCTCGACCGATTTTGACGGTGAAGGCTTAGGCCGTTTTGTTTGGACGGCAATTAGCTCGTTTGGTGGCAAGCTGGATGACGGTCAGGGCACAATGACGCTGAACACGCCCGAAAATGTGGCAGCCGTCGAATTTATTCGCACCCTGGTTACCGAGGGCTACGTACCGGAGATCGCCTTTGCCGGCCAGTTCCAGGAAGAACAAGCCTTCAAGGATGCGTCGGCTGGCTCCTTCCCCACCGGCATCTTTGGCTATCGCTACGTCAACCCGTTGACCGCGCCGAATGGCAACAAATATGAAAAGGGCAACGAAGAGGATATGCTCGACGCGATTGCGGCGGGCGATGTCTATTTGGCCCCTTTCCTGGCGGCAGAAGGCCAAAAGCCGGGTTGCGGGATTGGGGTGGCCGCTTTTGTTATCCCCAATGGTGCGCAGAACATCGATGCGGCGCATGATTATATCAACTGGATCATGAGCAGCGAGCAGAACGCAACTTGGGTACTCGGGCCAGGCGGTGGTTTCCCGGCGCTCAAAGCGACCCAGGCTGACCCCACCTTCCAGACCCCCTTCTATCAACAGGCTGGCGAAGTAGCCGCGGCCAGCGCTTGCCGTCCTTGGTTTGGCACGCTCGAACGGCGCGACGAAGCCAAGAAATTGGTGATGACTACGGTCTACAAATTGATCAAGGAAGACCCCACCGCCGATATTGCGGCCACGCTTACCGCAGCGGAAGAAGAATATAACGCCGGCAATTAAGCGCGTCTTGCTGTAACAATTTTGTGATCGGGAGAAGAAGAGGGGAATAAGTAATAAGTAACAGGTAATTATTAATTAGTAATTACCTGTTACTTATTACTTATTACTTATTACTTATTACTTATTCCCCTCCTTCCTCATCCCCACTTGATCTTACAGCCCATCCAAAGGTGATCCACGCCTATGTCTTCTCCATCACTTCGCCGGCGCCGTGGCTGGCTGCGCCATTCATTGCCCTTTTGGCTGCTGCTGCCTACGATCCTTGTCTTGCTGATCACCCAAGTTTATCCTGCCTTCTACACCATCTGGCTCAGCTTACAGACGCGTCAGCCGGATGGTTGGGAATATGTGGGCTTTAAGAATTACACACGTCTTTTCGGTTTGGGACAATTTGCCGAAAGCGTCGGCCATACGATTGTCTTCCTGATCGGTTTTGTGGCGGTAACGTTGGTGCTGGGCTTTGGCATTGCGCTGCTCTTGAATCGCAAACTACGCCTATCAGGTCTCTATATTACTCTACTTTACATTCCCTGGGTGGTCGCCGATATTATTGCCGGGCTTGTCTGGCGCTTGCTGGTCGTGCCGGACTATGGTTTGCTCTCGGGCATTACGCAGAACCCGGCGATCTTCCCGCCCAACGGTCTGTCGATCTTGACAGCAGTGCCACCGCAGCCCTGGTTTGGCGATTTCCCCTTTCCACCGGCGCCGGCCATGACCTATCTGATCGTCGCCTCGGCTTGGCGGGCGTTGCCTTTTATTACTCTGCTGTTGCTGGCCGCAATCCAGACCATCCCTAGTGAAGTGCTCGAAAGCAGCCGCATCGATGGCGCGCGCGGTTGGCAAACGGTGCGTTTTATTATGCTGCCGCTCATGCTGCCCACGCTGATTGTGGCCCTCTTTAGCCTGACCCTCAGCGGCATGAATGGCGTGGGCATGGTCTTTAGCCTGACCGGCGGTGGCCCCGGCACGTCGACGGAAGTGCTAAGCTACCTGCTTTATTCCACCGGCTGGACGCAGCGCGAGTTTGGCCGGGCTGGGGCGTTGGCCATGCTGATCGCGGTGGTCAATTGGTTGTTGATCGTCGGTACGTTGCGTGTATCACGCACCGATGAAGGGAGAGGAGGTGAAGGCAATGTTTAAGCAAATCCAGCATCGCCGTCTTCGCCGACAAACGCACAGCACCCAGCGCGCCACCCCTTTTTTCGGCCGGCGCATGGCGGAACGTTGGTTGTTCAATGCGGTGTTAACCGCCATCTGTCTCGTGATGCTGCTGCCAATCGCCACAACCGTGTTGATCTCCTTCAAGCGCGAGCAAGATGTCGTGCGTAAGCCGCCAGTGATCCTGCCGTGCGACACGCCCACAAGCCGCTTTGATCCCACGGCGTGTCGCTGGGCAACCGAAGGCTATGCACGCGTGCTGGCCCCCAAACCCACCGGGGCTTGGCCATTGGGCTTCACCCTAACGGGTAACTTATTGCGCACCTATATCCCCAACACGCTGCTCTATGCCACAAGCGCCTCATTCCTGGTCGTGGGGTTGGCGGGCATGGCGGGTTATGCGGTTTCACGCTATCGCTTCCC
>JBBRVA010000453.1:0-6716 GCA_038247295.1 Caldilineales bacterium
CCGTGGCGGTTTTGCGGTCGAGGCGGCACAAACCGTGGCAAGCGCAACCCCAGCGATCCTGACGGTGCTGATTGATAAATCATGGCTGCGCTGTCACCCGAGCGGACGCTATGATATGCATGAACTGGTGCGCCAGTATGCTGGTGAGCAACTGAGAGCAGATGGCGAATTTGACGCGATGCAGAAACGCTACACAAATTATTTTTTAAAGTTGTCTGAAGTCGCGCAATCAGCGATGGAGGGTCCACAGCAGATCGAGTGGATGGCGCGCATCGAGCAAGAGATCGATAACCTGCGCGCAGTTCTGAAATGGCTGATCCGGGACGAACCCCAAGCGGGTCTGCGCATGACCCTGAATCTATTTCGGCTCTGGCAGGCAAGTGGTCATCTGCAGGAAGGGCGCGAGTGGTTCGCCGCCGCGCTGGCGAATCCGGCGACCATTTCAACCGATATACGCGCCAATGCTTATCGGGAGGTCGGCTTTCTCACCATCTGCATGAACAAGATTGAAGAGGCGGAAGAGCTATTTGCGCAAAGCTTCGCCATCTACCAGAAATTAGATACAACTGATCGGCAGGTTATGGAGGGGTTGGCCAGCGTGCTTAACCGGCAGAGTCTTGTGCCACTTTTTCGTGGCGATTACGCGCAGGCATTATATTTGTGTCATCAAGGGCTGGCAATGGCACGACGGATTGATTCGCACTGGCAAGCATCAACGGCTTTATTCTTTGCCGGCGAAGCGCTCTATCATCAAGGCTTATTTGCCCAGTCCAAAAGCACCTATGAAGAGAGCCTTCGTCTGTGTGATGCGGTGGGCAATCTACGCAGCAGTGGGCGCAGGTTGGTGCGACTGGGCCATGTGGTCTGTGCACAGGGTAAGCTGGTCGAAGCGATCAGGCTATTCAAAAAAGGGCTGCTGGTCGCCGTGGAATGTCAAGACCAACCAGGCATCAGTTTTGCGTTTGTTGGGCTGGCGAGAACTGCTGCGATCAGTGGCGCTGATCCACGAGCGGCCCGGCTCCTGGCCGCTAAAGAAGAAGTGGCAATCGTCAATCCGATTGTGCGCTATTGGCCAATGGATCGCATCGAAAACGAGCGCACACTGACGATTCTCCACAAGCACTTAGACGAAGCTGCTTTTGCCGCCGCATGGGCCGAAGGCTGCGCCATGTCACTAGAGCAAGCGGTTGCTTACGCGCTGGCAGAGCCGACGAACCTATGAACATCACCAGCGCGACCGGCTCGACCCTGGCGCAGGTTGCCATGCGCAAGGCGTTGGGGCGGTGGCGCAAGCTAGATTGGTGGCCACCTCCACTTGAACGGGAACATTTCATCTGTGATATAATGGGTTGAATGAGTGCGCAGACACTTTTCAGATCGTGCGCTACGCTCTGTAGGTAGGATAAGGAGATTCGATTATGTTGCGTACGCGCCAGAAAGTGAATGCCCAAGGGATTCAGATTCCTTTACCCTTTGTCGAACAGTATGGCCTATTACCGGGAGCGGAAGTGATTGTTGAATTTGGCCCAGATGGGATCTTCCTCTCGCCTGCGAATTTGGCTGCCGAAAAGATCGAGACCCAAGCGTTACATCTCTTGTTTCGGAAACTAGGTGATGCGGTCAAAGTAAGCACCCAGCAGGAACCTGCTGCCGAAAATAAAGGCAATCTTTGGCGGGTGGATGTTTATGCATCAGATGCCAAGCTGTTATTGGGACACCTGACTTATACCGCGGATGGTGAACTCCTTGCTGAACGCTCAACCTCGTTTGAAGCGATGCGCCATAAAGCCATTGAACATGTTGCGGCATGAGCAAGTTGGCTGTTCCCCATTTCCAGCAAACAACTTCCTATACTTGTATCCCCGCCTGTATCCGCATGGTCTTGGCCTATCATGGCAAACAGTATAGCGAGCAAGCGCTTGCTTTTGCCTTGCAGACAGTTCCCTTACTTGGCACATTGCCCGAAAATGTTGCACCCGTTCTAGAGGATTGGGGACACAACATCCGCTGGTTTGAGAACGGAACCATTGACCAACTCACCAAGCTGCTTGCCCAAAATCTACCCGTCATCATCTTTGTACGTGCTGCAGATTTGCCTGCTGGTGGGAGTGGGCTTCATGCACTTGTCCTAGCCGGCATTGACAAGCGCGCCGTGGTGTTACTCGACCCCACACGCAAAAAGGATCTGCGGTTAACTGTCACTGAATTTACACGAATCTGGGCAAATTTTGGCAATGAAGGCATGGTGATTTGGTAATCGCTGCAAACTGCCGATTGCATGAACATCACCGGCGCAACTGGTTTGACACCAACGCAGGTGGCCACCCTTAAGGCATTGGGCGCGGTGGAGGAAGCTGGATAAAGTTGTTAAAGAGCGTTGGTTTATCCCGCTATGAACCTGTGGCAAGGAACGCCAGACGGTGCAAGAACACGTCTTTTCGCGCAAGTTGGTTACTTAGCTAGTGCTTACGCACCCAACACCGCTGCGCTCAGCATGGCATAGGCTTGTAAGATACGCTCATCGGCAGCAGAGATAGTCCCATGAATCCCCCAAGCGACATCGACGGTTGGATCGTAATAGACCGCGCAACCACTATAGCCCGTATGACAAAGCGTCCGCGGTGTGGCGTGGGCAAAAGCAAAATGCTGCATTCCCGCGCCGATGATCCACGGCCCAAGCCCCCACGGACAGTGGTCCCAAGTTTGCCACCGAAAGCCGCCACCAAGCCCACCCGTTCGGTCTTGGGTTGCCATCTGCACCGTGACCGGCCGTAAGAAACCCGTTGGTAGCCCTTGATAGGCGCGCAAAAGCGCCAGGGTGCCAACAGGGGTTGTCACCATGCCACCCCATGGCTCGCCCAGGGTACGCCAAAAGGGCGAATTCCAGGCGGCCAAGGGCGTGCCGGCTTGGTCATCGGCGCTGTCCGTGAGATGGATTGGCGCACGAGGTGGCTCACTGCCTAGATAGGCTGCAATCCCCAGTGGCTCAATGACCAATGCGCTGAGCGCGTCGCGAAAAGGCCGGTCAGTCAGCTGCTCCACCACCATAGCTAAGAGACCATAACCGACATTGCTATAGGCCACGCGGTCACCTGGGCTGGTCGGGGCAATGGTCAGACAAGCTTGTCGCTGGATTTGCCAAGTTAAATTCAAATCATACGTCCAGGCAGCAGGTGAGAAACCGGGTAGCCCGGCGGTGTGGGTTAGTAGTTGTTGGATGGTAACACCAGCGCGCGCGGCCGCCGCCGTGGGTACGAACTGATCAAGCCGATCCCCGATCGCCAGCAAACCCTGGTCCGCCAAGCGTAAAATCGCCAAGGCTGTGGCCAATTTTGTAATCGAGGCGATGGGAAAGAGACTTTCCTGTGTCAAAGGAACGCCTTTTTCATCTGTCCCGACGACCAGCGTCCGGCTTGGTTCTCGGCCATAAGCGACAGCCAGGGCAAGCCCAGGCAGGTCATAGGTTTCCTGCGTGTGTAAAAGCGCCCTTTGTAAATCTTGTCTTGTTGCCTGCTCTACCATCAGCGCCTCCTGCGTTGTTCATGCCATTTGCTATCGTTGGTAAAGATGCAGGTACATTGCACGCTACCCCGCTGGGGTTAGAAGCGTTAGCGCGCGTAAAGCTCACCCGGCGGCCTTAAACTGATAGTTCCAAATATGCCGATGCCACTGCCCATCTTCCTGCCGCCAGACGAAGCGCTCCATCTGAATTTATCCTCCGTTGTTGGTAACAATTATCCGCCAGCCATCGCCCGCTCGATGGCACTGGGGAAGCGCGTCTCAAAATCGAGGATGCCAACCCAACTAGGCTGGATAAAGACGCGGTTCATGCGTGGGCAGATGGGCGCGAGTTGCGCCAGCCAGGCTGCTGCGCCTTCCTCCCCCATGACGCGTTTGGACATCGCAGCATATTCCGGCGCAATGCCCTCCACCAGGTCGATGCGGATGGGACCCCGGATCAGCAGCACTTTGTAGGGCTGCGTGTCGCTGTCAATTGTCAGGGCGACTTGATCGCCATCCCGCAACGCCTTCATCTTGGGCGCATCTGGCGGCGTACCCAAGACAATTTCGGCGCCATTCCAATGGAAGCCAATCGGCACGACGCGCGGCGTGCCATCGCGCCAGTTGTAGGCAAAACGCGCCGGGATGGTCGATTGCAACAGCCGTTGGGCGACCGGGTCGTTGAGTAACGTGAGATCACCTTGTTTGGTTGACATGAAAAGCTCCTTTCGATTTTCCGCTACTTGGTCGTCTGATTTTCAACTTTGAATGGCTGGATTGTGATTCATAATCTCTTCGGCAACTGCCATGAACGCGGGCACCAACGCTTTGAGTTGCGCCACGCGTGCGCTGATATCCTCTTTGGTGCGTAATCCCAGGTCGGCCATTTGTTGACGATATTGCGCCAAATATGCTGCCTTCTCGGCATCGGGCCCATCCGTTTGCATTACCTTCACGGCGACACTGTAGATGAATACCATCCAAAACATGGCTTCGCGGTGGCAACCGCTGTCAATAATTGCGCGCACCCCGCCGACCGAGACCGGGCGCGCCGCGGCGCTTACATCGTCACTGAAAAAGAAGGGTGTGTAGACAAAAGCGCTAGCCTGGTCAAAGGCGTTTTCGTACACCGCAAAGTGGGCCTCTACATCGGCGCGGCTCATGGGTTGACAACCCAACAGTGTCAACAGCGCTTCTTGCAGGTCCAGGCGACCCTGCTTTGCGAGAATTTCTCGTGACAGGCTAAACGCTTTACGCACCGTGGGGTCACGCAGGTCGGCCACGGGTACGATTTCCGACAAAATGAAAACCGCATAGTAAAAGTCCAATACCTGCATCCAGAATTCATCTGTCTCCAAATCGGGGGCCAGCCAAGTGTCAAGAATTTCGTCAAGGCGCGTGCGTACCCGTTCACAGCGGGCACGCACCCATACCCGCCGCGCATATTCCGAGGCAATCGCCCGTTGCAGCAGGGTCAGGTGTCCCGTGGGGTCGGCGATGACGCTGGGCACGCTGAAATGAGCGGCTATCCGAAAATCACCGAGGATCTCCTCGGGTGTGCGGCTTAACCGACTATAGGGCAGGACAGACGGTTGCAGGATCACCCCGTCCCGGTAGAGTCGCGCTAACGTGCGAGTCTCGCCATCCACCCAAATCAGTATATCAATATCGGATGGCGGCACATACGCCATTTCGTCCGCTTTCCAGTTGGTCGATCCACAATAGATCGCGCCGAGAAAACCGGGCTTCCCTTCCCACTCTTCGGCCAGCCATTGGCGGGCAATGGCTTTGGCGGCCCCCATGTTCATCATCGTCTCTGCTTCCTGTCCAGCCAACGCCGGCTCGACCAACCTAGCTATAGCTTTACCCATGTCCCACTTCAAATCATACGATACTGCGTGGAAGAGCGAGGAACCGAGTGCGTTCCCCGCTCTTCCACGATCTGCTTTCCAGTCAATTGCTCATCTGCCTCAAGCCGCAGCTACTTACTATTGGCCGCCAGCCTGGCCTGATAGAGCGTTGTCGGGCCAGGTGGCGCATTGTCGGTGCTGATACCTTCTTTGGTTGTGGACAGTTTCGCCCCTTTGGGCAACAAGGCAACAGCCGAGACGGTAGTCAAGCTCTCCCCCGCATTGCCGATCTCAAGATACTCACCTGGGGTCTCAATAAAAGCTTCACCGGCTTTGTATATTTTCTCAGTGCCTTGCTCAGCCCGCACAGTCTGCTCGCCGTTCAATACTGTCACTAACAACTCTCCCCCATGCGTATGTGAAGGCGTCCAGGTGCCAGTCGGAAAGTCTACAATCAATTGCACCAGTTCAAATTCACCGAGCGGTTCTGTTACGGCCAGTCGGTTTTGATAGATTGTGGTGGGACCTGGCGGCGCGTTATCGGTGTTAATCCCCGCTTTGGTCGTTGATAGGTTCGCCCCTTTGGGCAGCAGGGCAACCGCCGAGACGGTGACTAACGCTTGCCCGGCATTGCCGATCTCGAGGTACTCGCCCGGCGTCTCGGTGAAACTCTCCCCCGCTTTGTAAATTTTCTCGACGCCTTGCTCATCACGTACCGTTTGTTCACCCTGTAGCACCGTCACCAGCAACATTCCCCCATGCGTATGGGCGGGGGTCCAGGTGCCAGGGGGAAAGTCAACAATCAATTGCACCACCTCAAATTCACCGGCTAGTTCGGTGACTGGGCCAGGGGCTACGGCCGCATCGCCACCGCTAGCCGGTACGGCGGCTGGTGCTTGAATCGGCACACAGGCGGCCAGTAACAGGACACACAAAAGCATGAAAATACGTGAAGTCAACTGCATTGCTCTGCTCCTTTGGATTGTAAGAATAGATTGAAATATGCCATCATTCGTCACTTTCTACTCCCTGTGTTTCCGCTTCTTCATTCGCAGCGGCCATAGCCTGTAACGCGGTCATTAGGGTAGCTGCATCCGCAAATACTTGCTGCTGACCGCTGCGCGGATCCTCCAGCCGAAAGCGCCAGGTGATCAAATTCGGTGGGCCACGGTTGTGTTCCTGCCAGACAGTCAAGAGATAGATACGATAATAGGGTGGTTTGGTGTTGATCATGGTGATTTTGGATGCTTCACAGATATGACCCAATCCGTTATACTAGCCATTGCCTCGGTGTTCTGGTGATAGCATAGCAGGCCGCTGCGACGGCAGCGCGACGAGATCGCGACGAAATTATTCCCCAAATCC
>JBBRVA010000454.1:0-6713 GCA_038247295.1 Caldilineales bacterium
CCACAAGAATATGCAGCCGAGTTTTGGTATGAACTTGCTACACCTTAAACAATCGTGCATCTTCTATGGACCTTGTTCCGATTTTGGGGTCCCGGATTTGCGGGTACCCTTTGGGTGCCACCACGAACAATTTCTAACCGAGAAAATTAAACCGGAATAAGGTCCAATCATTCTATGAATAATACCACCTGGCATACCCTAGATGTACCCGAAGCCCTGAATAACTTGCAGAGCGATGCAACCAATGGCCTGGACGAGGCGGAAGTTGTCCGTCGCCTGGCTGAACATGGCCCCAACGCATTGGTCGAGCGCGGCGGAAAAAGCCCCTGGCGCATCCTCTGGGAACAACTGACTGCCACCATGGTGATCATCCTGATCGTGGCGGCGCTGCTTTCGGCGCTGTTGGGCGACTATAAGGACGCCATCGTCATTTCGGTGATCGTCGTCCTCAATGCAATCCTCGGCTTCTCGCAGGAATATCGGGCGGAACGGGCGATGGCCGCGCTCAAAAAACTAGCCGTGCCGACGGTCAAGGTGCGACGCAACGGGCGTGTGCAGGAGATCTCGGCGCGCGACCTGGTACCCGGTGATCTGGTGTTGTTGGAGGCGGGCAATCTTGTGCCGGCGGATGGACGCGTGCTAGAGAGCGCCAATCTACGCATCCAGGAAGCGGCGCTCACCGGCGAATCGGAGGCGGTCGATAAAGATCCGAATGCACTGACTGCCGCGGATCTGCCCCTGGGCGACCGCCGCAATATGGTGTACATGGGCACCATCGTCACCTATGGTCGCGGGCAGATGCTGACCATTGCCACGGGGATGAGCACCGAGCTTGGCGCGATTGCCACCCTAATGCAGAGCACGAAGCGTGCACCCACCCCCTTGCAGCGCCGTCTCGATCACCTGGGGCGGATGTTGGCGGGGGTGGCGTTGGCGATTGTGGCAGTGATCTTTGGCCTAGGGCTGCTGCGTGGTGAAGCGTTGACGGCGATGTTTCTCACCGCCGTCAGCATGGCGGTGGCGGCGGTGCCGGAAGGCTTGCCTGCTGTCGTCACGATTGCCTTGGCATTAGGCGCACAACGAATGCTCAAACGGCGGGCGCTGATCCGCAAACTGGCTGCCGTCGAGACACTCGGTTCCGTAACGGTGATCTGCTCGGACAAGACCGGCACGCTCACCGAAAACCGTATGACCGTTACGGTGTTGGATGTGGCGGGTCAACAGATCGACCTGCCAAGCGCCACAGACGCCAAAGCCGCGGCGCCCCAGCCCAATGGCCAAGCGGCGCTGTTGGCCGAACATCCGGCACTGGCGCTGCTGTTGGTCGGCGGGGTGCTGTGCAATGATGCGTTGCTCGAAGCCAGCGACACGGTTGCCCTTCAGCTACCCCCCCAGCCCCCCGTAGACGGGGGGAGCGCAGGGGGGCATGGCAATCATCAAGGTGAAATGCAGATCGTCGGTGATCCGACTGAGGGGGCGCTGTTGCTGGCTGCTGCCCGCCTGGGGTTGACGCAAGCTGACCTCCAGGCTAGCTTTCCCCGCATTGCCGAGTTGCCCTTCGACGCCACGCGCAAGCGGATGACCACCGTTCATGCCACGCACACGCTGCCCGAAAATCTACAAATTTTAGCCAACTTGCCCTGGAATGGCAGCGGTGGGATCGAGCAGATGCCCTTTGTCGCTTTTAGCAAGGGCGCGGTCGATGGTCTGCTCACTGGTTCCACCACCGTTTGGAACGCCGGTAAGATTGAGCCGCTAGATGCCACCTGGCGCCAACGCATCAGCGCGACCAATGATCGGCTGGCGCAAAATGGCATGCGCGTTTTGGGGGTGGCTTATCAACCGCTCCCGGTCGCGGCGGCCAACGGGCAGACCGACCACCTGGAGCAGTCCATGACCTTTGTGGGGCTAACAGGCATGATCGACCCGGCGCGCCCCGAAGTGCGCGCGGCAGTCGCCACCTGTAAACGCGCCGGCATCCGCCCCGTGATGATCACGGGCGACCATCCACTCACCGCCCAAGCGATTGCGCGTGAACTGGAGATTGCCAGCGACAGCCGTGTGCTCACCGGTCAGGAAGTCGAAGCCATGTCTATGCCCGAACTGGAAGCCGTGGTCGACGAGGTTGCCGTCTATGCCCGTGTATCGCCGGAGCATAAGCTGAAAATTGTGCAAGCCTTACAAGCACGCGGTCATATTGTCGCCATGACCGGCGACGGGGTCAACGATGCCCCCGCCATCAAAAAAGCCGATATTGGCATTGCCATGGGTATCACCGGCAGCGATGTGACCAAAGAGGCCGCCGATATGGTCTTGCAGGATGATAATTTCGCCACCATCGTCGCCGCCGTGGAAGAAGGACGCGTGATCTATGACAACATCCGCAAGTTTATCAAATTCCTGATGACGACCAATTCGGGCGAACTGTGGGTGATGCTACTGGGACCGTTGATCGGTATGCCGCTGCCGCTGCTGCCGCTACAGATTTTGTGGATTAATCTGGTGACCGATGGATTGCCGGCATTGGCGCTGGGGGTGGAGCCAGCCGAAAAACAGATCATGGCGCGCCCGCCCTATCCCCCCAACGCCAGCATTTTTAGCCGTGGCTTGGGCTGGCAGATTCTCTGGGTGGGATTGTTGATGGGGTTGATCACGTTGGGGACAGGCTATTGGTATTGGAGCCACGGGCTGGCGCAATGGCAGACCATGATCTTTTTGACCCTGACCCTGGCGCAGATGGCAAATGTGCTAGCGGTGCGCTCGGAGCGCGAGTTTCTCTGGCAAGTTGGGCTACTCTCCAACAAACCGCTGCTCTTGGCCGTGCTCCTGACCTTTGGCTTGCAACTGGCTGTGATCTACGTGCCCTTTCTGCAAGGCTTTTTTAGCACCGTCCCGCTGTCGGCAGGCGATCTGGCGATTGGCTTAGCGCTGAGCAGCGTGGTCTTTTGGGCAGTCGAGTTGGAAAAATGGCTACGGCGGGGCAGGATGACGACTCGCGCCTAGAAGGCAACCGGCTCAGCGAAGTCAAGGTGACCAGGTCATCCTGTTTGTCATTAATTTTAGTCGTAGGTGCGGGTTTCCATACCGCACTCTGCTGTATAACCAAGAACGTGCGGCCATTCTTGTCGCGCATCGGTCAATCCCCCTTTTGGGAGAGGTTGCACACCGCACAAATCCGTCTTTGGGGAGACGACTTTCAAATATAACAAACAACGTTTCCGTTTAGCCTGTCAAGTTTTCTGGCGAGGCGGACATTGTGCGGATATTATTGCGGATATTATATCACCAACTGGAGGAGTTACCATGAAAGGTTTTGTGCAAAATATTGAGGGCATCACCATCAAGAATGAAGAATTTCGCCGCGTGCTTTACACGGCTAAGAACTGTCAGCTCGTTCTTATGGCGTTGAAGCCCAAGGAGGAGATCGGGGCCGAAGTGCACAAGCTCGATCAGTTCTTTCGCGTGGAAGAAGGGACGGGCGAGGCCGTTCTCGATGGCGTTCGCACAGTGATCAGCGCGGGCTTCGCCGTGCTCGTCCCTGCCGGGACGAATCACAACATCATCAATACCGGCCGTGTTCCACTGAAACTCTATACGATCTATGCGCCGCCGAATCATCGGGACGGCGTTGTCCACCATACCCGCGCCGCAGTAGAGACAGACAACGAACACTTCGATGGTAAAACGACGGAATAGAGAGCTGGCTGGACGTTTAGTACAGGAGTAGCGCTTAGCATGGCAGAACGACAAATGCAACTCAAAAAATCACATGGCGCAAGCCGCCAAGCGTTGCCGGCGGGCGGTTCGATATTTGCGAAGGCTCTGCTCGACCCAGCAAAGAGCGCTTCAGGGCCTAGCGCGCCAGCCTATGTGATCGCCCTTGGGCGTTGGGTGACGCTGCGCCTAGCCGCCTACAGCGTGTTGCTCCTCTTCCTCGCCGCCGGCGTCTTCAGCGCGCTCACGCGGAGCGCCGGCACCACTCAGCTACCAAGCAACTGGGTGACGCCCGTGCTCTATGTCGCGGTCTACCTCGGCGCACTCATCGCCCATGAATCTATACGCGCGATGCAAAGGTAGACGAAATCGCCGAAAAGCTCTCCACGCGCGACGAGCGCGGTCCAGGCTCTGTTGTGCACTGGATCGGTGCTGCGTCGGCAATGATCGCCGCCGAGCTTCTCGCCGGGCTTATCGGGCCGTTTTTTACCGATAGCCTGTTGATCGGCCCGCCGCAGCTCCCACTTGTCGCCTTCACCAACTCGGGCGAGGGCTTCCAGTGGACCTTTGGCGTGGCGTCGCCGTTACTGGCCGGGCTACTTTTTGCACTGGCGGCACGCCTGTTCGCACGCCGTGCACCAGACGGCGCGGAAGCACAGACCGTGCCATGAGTGCAGGGTCAGCTTAATTTTGAATGGCCGATCCACAGTAAGAGCAAGGTGGATCATGCAACGGTTGCAAGGCGAGGCGGCAGTGGAGCCAGTCGGGTGGAATCGGGGCTGGCCGCTTCTGTTGGGTGTGCTGCTCTATGTGGTAGTGGCCGGCATTCCTTACCTCGGCTTGGTGGTTAGCGTTCTCGTCACGCTGCTGGGGCTGGGCGCGATGTGGTTGAGCCTGCGCGCACGTACCACCAAAATTGTCGCGCCAACGGATGTGCAACTCAACAACGCCATCCCGATTGACCTCAAGCTCAACGTGGGCACGGGCAAAGCTGAGTTAAACCTGAGCGGTTTGACGCTCAACACCGTCGACATTGCCGGCGGTGCGGGCGAATTGCGGCTGGACTTGTCTGGCGTGTGGGCCCAAAGTGTAGAGATCAACATCGAGGGCGGCGTAGGCAAAGTCACGCTGCGTCTGCCCAACGCGGTCGGTGTGCAGGTCGCGGCCAAGACCGGCCTCGGCCGCGTGAATGCCACTGGTCTGAGCAAAGACGGTGACGCCTGGGTCAACGCGGCTTACGCCACTTCAGCCGTGGTTCTGACGATCACGGTCGAAGCCGGGGTTGGCAAAGTTAATCTGGAGATGGAATAGAAGGTGACGAAAATTTTTGACAGGGTAGTCCCCGGCGCGTCACCGTAACTACCCAACTGACCAGGGTAGGAACATGCCAGTTGTAGGGCGTGATTGCGGCAAAGTCATTGTATGCTCAAAGCTAGCGCCAAACACTTGCCCCGATTGCATGAGGAGAAATTAGGATGAACATATTATTGAAAATCGGATTAAACATTGCCGGGGTCCTGGCCGCGCTAGCCGCTATCGCTTGGCTAGGCTTGCAAATCCCCCCAAGCATCGTTGCGCCCGTGACCGGAAAATCACAAGCGCTTGGGGACGTTCGTGTCCCAGCGAACCTCCCTGCGCCAGTCCTGCGCTACCTTCACGTCGCATTGGGTGAGCACGCCCCGCGCATCGAATCGGCGGTTTTCTGGGGACGCGCCCAAGCCAACTTTGGCGTGTGGATGCCAATGCGTTTTCAACTCTATCATCGCGTGGGCTACGACTTTCGCCGCGCGATGCAGATCACGTGGTTTGGTTTTCCGGTGTTGAAGGCGCTGGATCAGTATGTCAACGGCAAGGGCATGACGGGCCTGGTGGGCAAGGCCGACACGGGCGTGCGCGTCGATCAAGGCTCGAACATGATCCTCTTTGCCGAAGCGCCGCTCTACCCTACAATCTTTGTGACCGACCCGCGCCTTCGTTGGGTGGCCATCGACGACACGAGCGCCCAGCTATTTTTTCCCTTTGGCAACGAAGAAGATTCAATGACGGTCTACTTTGACCCGCAAACCGACCTGATTACCAAGATGACGGCGCTGCGTTACTTCGGCGCGGGTGGCGAAAAAGAACCGTGGCGGGCTGACTTTTTAAGCTGGCAGGTGGTGGATGGCATGACCATCCCAGCGCGCAGTGCAATCACCTGGGAAAAGCAGGGCAAACCCTGGTCGTACTGGGACATTACCGGTGTGACCTGGAATGTTGACCTCTCGGCGGTGCTGTCTCCAACTTTATCCACGCAGCCAGAAAGCGAAACTCGCTGAAAAGGAAGTTCTTATGCTCAAAATCATGCTGATCATCGCCGCCATCGTTCTCGTGCTGCATGGTCTCATCCACTTGATGGGTACTGCGGTCTATATGAAGTTGGCCCCCGTGCAGGGATTTGTCTACAAAACCACACTGCTCGGTGGGCGCTGGGATCTCGGTGCCGGTGGCATGGCCCTGTTTGGTGCGCTGTGGCTTATACCCGCCATCGGCTTTGTCGTGGCCGCGGTTGCTTTGTGGTTGGGCGCAACCTGGTGGCAACCGCTGTTGTTCAGTGTAACACTTTTCTCATTGGCCCTGACTGCTCTCGATTGGAATATCGCCTTTGCCGGCGTCGTGGTCAATCTTGTCATCCTGGCCTTGCTGTGGTTAGGGCCGCGGGTTGCGGGTGGTTCAGCGCTATGGGCGAGATAAGGAGGATGTTATGAGTACCCTACAAAAAAACACATTATCAACGGGTTCGCTGCCCTATCGCCAGGCGCAAACTACCTGGTGGGGACATTTGTTGTGGCTCTTGGCGGCGACCGTGGGAGGTTGGGCCATGACCGCGATCTTCGCTGGTATGTTCTATCTGTCGCGGTCGCTTTTTCTTGTGGCGTATGTGGTGCTGACTGCCAACTTTGTGGTTGGGTATTTTGGCTGGGGGGGGGTTGACCAGCGTCATAATCTCGTACACAACAGGG
>JBBRVA010000455.1:0-6713 GCA_038247295.1 Caldilineales bacterium
GGATTGCCGCCTTTGGGCGGCATGGCGACGCCAGTTGTGTTGAGTGGATCGTCCACCCCACGCCCCAGCTTAATAAAGGTTAACAAGTCGGCATCGGACAGATCGGCAATGAACTGGCTGGTGGTCATATCTTTGCCCAGGTCCTTCACACCTTCCGCATTCGGACCGTGACAGGCCGCACAGGTGGTAGCATAGAGCGCTTTGCCCTGTTCCGCATCACCTGCCGCCGTCTGCACCACTGGCGCCGCTGCGGCCACTGGTGCAGTGGCCGCAACCGGCGTTGCTGTCGACGCCACCACCCCTGGCGCTACAGCCACCGCTGGTTCCCGAAAAGCAAGGGGAGCCGGGTCCAGACTCTTGGCAACGCCCAGCACAAGCCAGACGAAAACGACAATCCATAAAATCGGCAGCCGGTTTCTGCGCACCGTCGAATTACTATTCATATAATCACTCCTCGTCTATATTAGACTTTATCGGGCATAAGCCATCATCGCTGATATACAGGTCGCTGGTATACAGGGCAACAGGTATACAGGTAACGCCTACCTATTTACCTATTTACCTGTATACCTGTATACCTGTTTCCCTAGCGCCTGCAAAGCCACCCAATCCAGCACCGAACCGTTCAGCGCGTCGGCCATCTGTTGCGCCGTTTCACGCGTGGTGTGGGCGGCTAAACCATGCCCCATCGGTGAACGGATGCCTTCGGCAAAGACATAAAATGCCTGGGTTGCATCCAACCACTCCTTGCTTTGATAGTCATGCACATACCAACCGACGATCTTATGTTCCGGGTGCTTCTGTGCGTGCATCAACATGTCGCCGATGTCATCAAAAGCGAGGGATACATAGCGGCCCTCGCTCATTTCATACGCATAACTGGCCGCAAAACGTGGGTCACTGATAATCATGTTACATTCTGCGCACGCGTCCTGACCGTAATGAATCTCAGCCGGTTTGATCTGTGGATCGCCACGGGTACAGGCGCCCAAAATGATCCCCAACAAAAGGAGAAGCCCTAATAATCGCTGACACATGCTCGATTCCCCACTACAGATCACTTTTAGCATGAAAACGCACATAGGCCGCCGCCGCAGGCAGCACGATCCATAACACAAGTACGCCTAAAAAAATTCCGAATAAACTGTCGCCATATTCTTGCACGGCGTAAATACCGGCGGGGCCCAAAATATCCAATGTGGCGCGCAGATCTAAAATTGCGGCCATTTTAAACACCTGGAGCGGGTTGCTCAACGAGAACCAGAAAAGATTATCGATCGGCACCCGCAGCGCAATTACAGTGCCCATCATGCCTAAGTCGCCAAAAAAGACAAAGGCCAGCCACAAAAAGAGGCCGATGCCCACCGCAACGCCGGCCTTGTTCGTAAGCGCCGAGATCAGAAAGCCAACACTCAACATAGTCAGGCTAAGCAAGAAAGCCAGCGCCACCAGTTTGACATAGGCGCCAGGATCGGCCGCGCCGCTGCCATTCAGCGTCATCACCAACCCAGAGATGCCAAAGCCGAGGGTCAACGAGGCGAGCAGGCTCAGGGTCAGCCCTAGATATTTGCCCAGAAAGATCTCAATGCGATTAATCGGCTGCGCTAGCAGGTAGGCCAGTGTACTTTTCTCCTGTTCGCCCGCCAGGCTTTGCGCGCCAATTGTCAAGGCCATCAATGGTATGATCAACAGAACTAGATTGATCAGACTGGCGGCAGTGCGGCCAAAGCCAGCAAAGCCCACCATGCCAGCGCCCGCCAATGCCAAATAGGAGAAGGCCAAGGATAGGGCAATAAAAGCCAAGGTATAAAGCAAAAACCAGCGGTTGCGCAGTGCATCGCGCAGTTCTTTTTGGGCCAACACCCAAACAATCGAAAGTTGCATAGATCACTCCATTTCAAAATCTGTCACTCGAATATCGGCCTGGCTCAACAGGTGAATGGGTTTGGCCTTTTCATCCGCCAAAACATCAACCAGGACACCAACGC
Source organism: Caldilineales bacterium (assembly GCA_038247295.1). Taxonomy (GTDB): domain Bacteria; phylum Chloroflexota; class Anaerolineae; order Caldilineales; family Caldilineaceae; genus JAPLGZ01. The sequence goes on from JBBRVA010000455.1 coordinate 1,989, forward strand.
CGTTGCGCCGCACCGTAAAACCAGCGCGCTGCAATACGTTGAGGGCGCCTTCGATCAGGTCGGGGGCGAGCAGCAATTTCATTTGCGTGCGCAAACCCAAGCGGGGGGCCAATTCGTTTGCCCGACAGGTCAACTTTAATGCCCCGTGCTCCAAAACCAAGACCCGATCCGCCAATTGTTCGACTTCTTCCAAACGATGAGAGGTAAACATAATTGTCTTGCCAGCAGCTTTAACCTGGTCTAGCAGGTGCAAAAAAGTGTTGCGCGTCGCCACATCCAGGTTGGATGTTGGTTCGTCTAACACAAGAATTGGCGGGTCACCCAACAAAGCCAATCCCAGCGCCAGGCGTTGTTTCAGACCACCGGAAAGCGCCCGCACCGGTTTAGCAAGATGCTCGGCCAGCCCCACCTGTCCCAGAACAGCCGCGACCTGTTGCACGGGTGTGTTTTTCAATTGCGCAAAGAAGCGCGCCGTGTCCGCTGTACTCAGATCATCGTAAAAGGCCAGTTCCTGGGGCACATAACCAAGCAACTTGCGTGCCGCGCGGCCCTGGCGCTGGGCGTCGAGGCCAGCCACGCGAATTTGACCGGCATAGTGTAAGAGACCCAACAGGCTCTTGATCACGGTGGTTTTGCCGGCGCCGTTGGAACCCCAAAGGGCGACGGCTTGCTGTGGTTCTACAGTAAAACTCAGATCATTGATGGCCGTGAACGGGCCAAATTTTTTGGTAACATGGTCAAAGGTGATCATAAAAGCTCTATTGTTTTCTATGCAGATGCTGCAATGGGTTGACGCCGGCCAAAAGAATGAGCAATGCCAACACCAACATGCTCAGCGCAGCAGCCAGATTGATCATCCAGGGCGGCGTGGGCAAACCGGGCACAGCCGGCAATCGTGGTGGGCTCATTAAGGGATGATCGTCGGCAAACTTAGGATGGGGTTGGAAGATGGGAAACGCTTTGGCGGCCAGATCGAGTGCGTCGGTGGCAGGGCTTAGTTGAAATAGGCGCAGTTCGGGATACTTTTCTAACAAATCTTCAAACAAGCTCTGCACCTGGTAGGGCAGATCGCCAACCCCGTTGCTGTCCGCATCGAAACCGGCATAATCACTCCAGTAATTGCCCGCCCCATCCTGTGACCAATCGTTGCCATGCAATACACCCCCGGCCGCGAGGGCCACTTGCTCACCGTTTTCTTGAAAAACGTTTTGCGCAAAACGATGGCGCGTGACTAACGGTTGCAGCGTTATGCCAATCTCGTTATAGGCAAATAAATTATGATCAACTTGGACGGTGACACCGGCGGCGCGGGGTGAATTATCCAAATAGATGCCGACGCGATTGCTAACGAAGCGATTGCCGGTTAGCACGACTTTTTCCACATCTTTCATACCCACGCCATACCCGCTCGAGCCGCGATTGTCGTAGATCAAGTTGTTGCGCAGCGTAATGCCATTGCCGTACATCGTATAAATGCCCACCGAATTGTGGCGCAGAATATTGCTCTCTAACAACAAATTATTGCTGGACATCGTATGAACACCATAGCGGCTCTGCTCGACAATGTTGTTGCGGACAATGCTGTTGGAGGAAAACCAGACAATCACATCGCGCGTCCCCTTCACATCATTGCCTTCCAGCAAAATGCCTTCGCTATACCAAACGCGAATCCCGTCGCCGCGACGCGCCTCGGGTAAATCTTTCGGCAGCACGACATTGTTGCGAATCACACTCTTGGGTGCATTCTTTAAATAAATGCCAAAGAGGGCATCTTCCACTCGGTTGCCCTCAATGGTGGCGTGCGGCGCTACCACGGTGATGCCGGCGTTTTCCTGGTCAAGCGAATCACCGCTGTTGCGGATCACAAAGCCGCGGATCGTCACGTCTGGCGCGCTGATCGTGATCACGTCGCCCTGGCCCGTGCCTTCGATTACTGGCGTATCATGCCCTTCTAACACCACCGGTTTATCAATCCGCAGCGGCCCAGGATAGATACCGGCTGGCACGTGGATCGTAGCGCCCGGTTGCGCTGCGGCCAATGCCGCTTGCAGATCAAAGGCAGAGGTCTGCGCTACCACTGGCGCCATCCCGAGCGATATGGATAAACAAAGCGTTACCAACAAAACGACTCGTCGCATCCTGTTTTACCCGTCTTTATCTGTGGTCCACATGCTGGGCATCCACCAGCGGTTTGTAGGCTCGCCGATGAAACCAAAGTCCGCTGGCGATCAAGACCGACGCGGCAATCGCCAACCATAATCCGACATCCGGCACAGCCCAGGTGCTAAACTGAGCGATCTTGCCTTCGCCCAGCACAGGCGGTACAAAGGGTTTGATACTGCTGGAGAGGGGCGCTTTGGGGTCCAAATTTTGTCCAAAGTTCGCCAACCAATACTGTAGATCGGCCAGAAAGATGAGCGGCAGGAGCAGCGCGGGCAACGCGAGTAGCGCGGCCCAGCGATTATGCACATAAACGGCCGCCAGGATCAAGAGCGCCAGGCCGACAATCCCAATGATGGCGATCGAGCGTTCAAACGCGGCCGCTTCGTTCAACGGACGCATACCGATGTAGTGGTTCAGCCCGTCGATCTCTTGCACATCACCTTCCAAACGGTTGACATACGCTTGCACCGTCAAGCCCTTGGGATATTGGGGGGCATGCAGGGTCAACTGCCAGTAGGGTGTAAAGATTGAAATGATCAGCAGCACAGCCGCCACCGCGAAGAGCAGGGCGGGGGTCAAATAACGCGCCCAGTGCGCTTGCGCTTCGCCTGTCGGTACGCGTGGACCAATGATACGTTCGAGATTGTCACTCATAATGCTTCCTCGCTTCGTTACATAAGCGGTGCAAAGTGGTGATTGGCTGATTAAGGTTCATATAACGATCTATGAATTACCCAATCACCCAATCACCGCTTAGCACTTACTGTCTACGGCTCCACCAACATATAACCCATCATCTCCAGATGCAGCGCCGAGCAGAACTCGGTGCAGTAGTAGGCGTAGGTGCCATCGTTAACCGCATCGAACTCAAACGTGGTCGATTCGCCCGGTTCGATGCTCAGGCTAATGTTGTAGCCAGCCAGTTGGAAACCGTGCGTGGCATCGTGCGCTGTCTCCACATTGGTGATGTGCCAGGTTACATGGTCACCCTTCTTCAGTTGCACATGTTCCGGCGTCAGGTGCGAGCGTACGGCGGTCATAAAAACTTCGACATTACTGCCATCGCGCACGACCTTTTCCTCACCCAGGGCGGTGGCAAATTCGGACTTGGCCTGCGTCACCGGATCCCACCCGACTTCGGGATAGGTATTCCACGCCTTGATCTTGTCGGCCTTGATCATCTGGGCATAATGGGGCTCACCCACACCCATTGGCATATCGTAGATAACCTGCATGTGCTCGCCGCCAATATCAACCAGTTGTTCATTCTGCGGCAGCAACGGCCCAACGGGGAGAAAACGATCCACGGCCCACTTGTTGAGCGCCACCAGATAGTGACCATCGGGGCTGACCGTGTCGCCTTCCGCGGCGGAGATATGGCCGACGTTGTACTGCACGGGCGTCTTCTCGATCAGCTTCCAGTCCTCTGGGTTGTCGCTGCCCCAGGTCCACTTGGCAACGGCGCTGTCCAGGAAGAGGCTGGTATAGGCAAACCCTTTGTCGTCAAATTGCGTGTGCAGCGGTCCTAACCCCAACTCGATCTGCGCATGCTTCACGGCGTCGAAATTGAGCACCGGCACGCCAAATGGATCTGGTTCCCAGTTCTTATCGGCAATTGCCTTTTGAATCTTGTCGAAGGCGTAGATCGTCACGTGCGGATCCAGTTTGCCAGCCACGACAATGTACTTGCCATCGGGTGTTACGTCGGCCCCGTGTGGGCTCTTCGGTTCGGGCGCAAAGAAGAGAATACCCTCGTCGACGGCCGTTTGCATGCGGATCACCGCCATGCCATTGATCATCTCCCCTTTGCCCGCCTTATAAACTTCGGCGGCTTTCTTCCAGTTAAAGATGTGCAAATAGTCCATATCGCGCTGGCTCACGCCGGCCTCGAAGGGTGGATTGCCTTCCTCGATGCCGCCAGTTGCCATTTCGGTATTGATCGAATTGCAGAAGCCCCAGCCGTCGCTGACGAGTTTGCCGGCGTCGCACAAATCTTGCCAGTAGGGTGGAATTTCGATGGCAAACGACTGTTGCGGGTCGATGCGCCCCTTTTCCCGGTCAAATTTCCAGAGCGTAATCATCCCGCGATACTTTTCCTGGTACTCCGCCAAGGGTGCATAGTCCCAGCCCAGCGGGGTGGCATATTGCGACGACATGATCACATAGTCGGTGTTGGGGGTGACAAACGAAGCGCCGTGGTTGCTGATCACGTTGGGGTCTTTGACAATTTGCTTGGTTTCAAAATCGCGCAAATCGATCACGGCCAGGCGGGCATTGGCCTTGTCGTTGATAAAGAGGAATTGACCGTCATAGTCACCCGCCGTCTCACTCAGCGCCGGGTGATGGGTGTCACCCATGCGAATCTTGACGCCATCGACATTGCCGGCATCCAGAATTTCTTCGCTCTCTTTCGATCCATAGCCGTAGCCCTGCCAAGATTCGGGAGCGAAGACAGCAATTTGCTTCAAAATACGCATCGACGGCACACCAATCACGAGTATATTGCCCGAGTGGCCGCCGGATGCAAACATCATATAGTCGTCCCACTTGCCGCTGGGCATA
>JBBRVA010000456.1:0-6697 GCA_038247295.1 Caldilineales bacterium
AAATCAAACATGTTTATCGCCATAATATTCGTCTGCACCTTATAGATAAATTGGATGTGACTGCCGACCCCACCCCAGCCCTCACTGCCATTAAGGTAAGGAATTTCGTAGGTGCGGTTTGTAACCGCACGTCTCCGTTCAAACCAGACAGTGCGGTTACAAACCGCACCTACGACTTGCCACGTTTCTTACCTTAATGGCAGTGAGGGTTAGGGTGGGGTCAGTAGTTAACTTCTTGCCGCCAGCGGAAAGCGCGGGATAACCGTTGGATTGACAATATTCTCTGGCAGCGGCCAATAGCCCTGTAAAATATCCACAATATTCTGGATCGCCGTCATGTAGATCTCGATCCCCGCTTGTACCGATCCGGCTGCGACATGCGGGGTCAAAATTACATTCTCCATATCGGTGAGCGGGTGGGCGCGGGGCGGAATCTGCTCGGAAAATATGTCGATCGATTCATACGTGTCAATCCCTGCCCCCGCCAGCCGCCCCTCGCGCAGCGCTGCAACTAAGGCCGGCTCGTCGACGAGCGCACCGCGCGAAGTGTTGATCAGATAGGCGGTCGGCTGCATTTTTTGTAACGCTGCGTCATCGATCATGTGATAGGTGGCAGAGGTCAACGGCAGATGGAGCGAGACATAATCGGATTCGCGCAGGATGGTCTCCAAGTCGGTCATCGTCACCCCGAGTGCATCGGCCTCGTCCGTGGGCGCGCGTTTGTTGTTGCGCGTCGCCAACACACGCATCCCAAAGCCGCGCGCCCGCCGCGCCAGATGCACGGCGCTGCGACCAAAGCCGACCAGACCCAGCGTCGTCGTGCTCACGCGTTGATTGGTGCTAACGGCGCGGCGGGCGCGTAACACATGGCCTTCTGCCATCGCCTTCTGCGTCACCGTCAATTTGCGCGCCAAACTCAATAACATCGCCATGGCGTGGTCGGCTTGCTCTTCCACACAAAAATAGGGTGTGTTCGCCACCACGATCCCCAACTCGGTGGCGCGGGCCACATCAATTTTGTCGGTGCCGGTGCCCATGCGGGCAATCGCCCGACATTGTGGCATGGCTTCCACCACACGGGTCGGCAGTTTGGTGCCGATCAGGGTCACAATATCGGCGTCCTGCACGTGGGCGATCATCGCATCCGGATCCTCAGCATCCACCACCGTTACATCTAAACCCTGCGCCGCAAACGCGGCTAGCTCTGTTTCGTTGGTGCTGAAAATAGGGGCAGTGAGTCGTACAATTTTGTAATTTGAGAACATAGGTCCGTTTCTGTTGAATTCGAGTGTATGATTCTGGCAAGAAGATTTACGATTTTTGATTTACGATTTACGAAGTTACTCTATTGACGAGATTTTTTCGTAAATCAAAAATCGTAAATCGTAAATCTTCCGCTAGCCCTTCGTAGAGCCAGACGTGATGCCACTGACAAAGCGATCGGTAAAGAGCAAGTAAAGAAAGGCTACGGGCAGCGAAGAGAGGGTGGCCGCCGCCATCAGCGGTCCCCACGAGAAATAGTCGCCGCCGGCAAACGCACCGATGACGCCGTTGGTCAGCATCTTATTCTCTTCGCCACTGACAAAAACAATCGAGTAGAGCAACTCGTTCCAAGAGGCCGTAAAGGCAAAAATGGCGGCGGTGATAATACCGGGCAGCGCCATCGGCAAGGTGATGAGCACGATCGCGCCCAGCCGGCTGGCGCCATCGACCATCGCACATTCTTCCGGCTCATGTGGCACATTGGAGAAGTATCCGCTCAACAACCATGTGCAAAATGGGATCAGATTGGTTGGGTAGGTCAGCATCAGCGCCGAAAGCCCGCCCAATAGTCCCCAATCCTTGAGAATTTGCGCCAGTGGCACAAATAGAAAGTTCTTGGGGGCGAGGTAGGTAATAAAGACCAGTGTTCCGGCCAAAGCCGCACCACGAAAGCGCAGCCGGGCAATCGCAAAACCAGCCATCACCGAGACAACCACCGAGGCGATGGTGGTAACGGCGGAGACCAGAAAGGTATTCCAAAACCAGATGAAATAGCGCGGCGTCTTGAACAAGGTGGCGTAGTTTTCCAAACTCGGACGTTTCGGGATCAAGAAATTGCCGCTGAAGTCGTAAATATCCACTTCAAATTTCAATGATGTGATAAAACCCCAGTAAAACGGAAAAAGCAAGCCAGCCGTCACCACCCCTAACAGCAGATAGAAGGGCAAGGCCCGGCGGGCGTTACGAATGAGGCGAGCAAGCTTCATGGCGGAAAGTCCTGGTGTTGTTTAATGAGTCAGTAGGACAGTGAGACAGTAGGACAGTGAGACAGTAGGACAGTGAGACAGTAGGACAGTACAAACACTGACTCACTGTTCCACTGTCCTACTGTCTCACTGCCCTAATTCTGCTGTTGGCGGCGCACGCTGATCAGCGAGCCGATCACCAGTAAAACCAATACGGGAAACATGGTCATTGTCACTGCCGCGCCCAGCCCAATCATGCCCAATGAGAGTGACAGGGTATAGGCGGTGAGGGCAAACATGGTTGTCGCGTTGTTGGGTCCACCGCGGGTGAGTAGGAAAGGGAGGTCAAAATCACCCAGGGTGCCAATCGTTGAAATCAACATTACAATAGTCACAACCGGTAAAATCATTGGAAACCGGATGCGCCAAAACGAAACCCAGGCGGACGCGCCATCGATCTTGCTCGCCTCGATAATCTCAGTCGAGACAGACTGAATCGCCGCCAGAAAGGTGATGCCAAAAAACGGCACGCCGCGCCACACATTGACAAAGATCAGCGAAGCCATGGCCCAGCGCTCATCGGGCAGAAATGGGATCGGCTGGGTGAGCAATCCCAGCTTGTTGACCAATATCTCGTTGAAAATGCTAAACGATGGGTGAAAGAGCCACGACCAGATCATCGTGCTAAACACCGTCGGCATGATCCAAGGTAATAACAGCAGCGCTTTGACAATGCGTTGGCCGATAAATGGGCGGTTGAGCATGACGCCAAGTGCCAGCCCGCCAAAGAATTTGAAGACGAGCGCGAACGCCGTATAAACGAGCGAGTTAACCACCGTCTTCGCAAACAAGGTTGTGCTTAGTAACTTCGTATAGTTTTCAAGACCGGTGAAGTGAGCCGGCGCACCAATCTGCTTGTCTGTAAAGCTGAGATAGACGGCGTACACAAACGGGTAAGCCATCATCACCGTCAAAAAGACGAAGCCCGGACTGAGCAGAATGTAGCCTAATGAACTATCTTTGTGCAACAGCCGGGCAATGAACGGACCCCAAGTGCGCGACTGAGAACGAGTTCTCGAATCCATTGGTTGCTCCCGTGGGACGGTGGAACAGTGAAGCAGTGAGACAGTAGGGCAGTCGGACAGTAGGGCAGTAGGGCAGTAAGGCAGTCAGGCAGTACGGCAGTGGGACAGTCAGGCAGTACGGCAGTGGGACAGTGGGACAGTGGGACAGCCAGGCAGTCATGCAGTCATGATTCAATACTGCGCTGCCCTACTGTCCGACTGCCCTACTGTCCCACTGCCCTACTGCCCGACTGCCCTACTGTCCCACTGTCCGACTGCCCTACTGTCCCACTGTCCGACTGCCCTACTGTCCGACTACCTAGGCCAGCAGTTCAAGATCGGCGATATCCTTCAGAACGCCGTCGAGCGCGCCCCTGGCGTCACCCGTTGAACAGGCCTGTGAGAATAATTTGCCGATCACGATCTTGTCCTGCATCAGCGCGGCGAGCTTGGTCTGGTTGGGCAGCGCATAGCCGGCCGGTCGCGCCAGCTTGAACATCTCTTTGGCAATCGCCAGCTTGGGATCCTCCGGCCAGATCGGCTCGGCTTCATAGTTGGGCAGCAGCGGCAGGATATAGCCCTGACCAGCCTTGTAGAACGCGCTGAAGTTCTCGATCTTAAAGAATTCGCGCATCAGGTCGATCGCCGCATCCAGATCAGCACCCTCGGTGTGGTTGAGGATACCCCACCACGGCAGTTGTCCGTAGCCAAAACGCCCAGCGGGACCTTGCGGCGGCAGGGCATGGTTCATGCCTTCGGCCACCTCTGGGTTGTTCTTCACCGCGGGCAGATAGATCGTGTTGACATTGGCCGTCATCGAGATCTTGCCGGCCAGGAAGGCGGCGTTGTTGGCGCCGTCATCGTAACCTACTTCACCCGGATCGCCGGCGTCATTGTGCAGTTGGATCGCAAACTCAAGCGCGGCCAGCGTCTCTTCACTGTCAAGCGCCAACGAGCCGTCCTCATTGAATTCCTTGCCGCCAAAGGCCCACAGCACCAAGCGCGGCACCCCATTGCCATCACCACCGGCCAGGTCAGAGAAGGTCATGCCATAGGGGCGGCCTTTTTCCTTCAGCTTCTTGCCGAGGACGAGTGCCTCTTCCCAAGTGTCGGGGAAGGTTTCGACGCCCTCTTCTTTCAGCCAATCTTGGCGATAGTTGATAAACCAGTTGTGCTGGCCGATGGGCACACCCAGCCACTTGCCATCATTGACCATCTGATAGGGTGCGTTGGGCAAATAGCCACCGCCCTCTTCATCGATTTCGCCGACCAGATCGCTAACATCGACCAGCGCATTGGCGAAGATCGCGGGTGGCGAGCTGTATTGAATGATATTAGCGCCACCGCCGGTCTCGATCGCGGTCTGAATTTTGGGCAGCAACTGGGCGTCGCGCTCGAACGTGAGCGTGACATTGTTCTGTGAGGCCCAGTCATTGGCAAATGCCTCAATCACAATATCAAGCTCGGGCAGAAAAGCCCACGGTGCGCCAAGGAACTTGACCGTCGCCCCTTTCAATACGACCGGGCCCGATGGTGCATCGGCCGCCGGCGCGTTAGATGGCACCACAGCTGGGGCGCAGGCCGCTAATGCGGCGGCGCCAATGGCCATAAGGCCGGTGCTTTTCAGAAATGTACGGCGGGTAATCATCTGGAACTTTGGGGTCGGCATGACGATTTTCTCCTTTGCAATCAATGAGGGCATTCGAAAATTATCTGGTTAGTGATAGGATGAAGGGATGACAGGATGAAGGGATGACAAGATGACAAGATGACAAGACAGAGAGACGATCCAATCATCCAGTCATCCTGTCATCCAGTCATCCTGTCATCCTGTCATCCTGTAGTCTACTCAATCCGTGCGGCCAGCGCTTCTGCTTCCGTTTGGGCGGCGGCCATCGCCTCTTCCACCGATTTGCCAGCGTTGAGCACATTGGCAAAATTGGTGATCACGATCTGGCCGAACTCCTGGAAGTTATAGACGAAGTCGCCGACGATATCAAATGGTGTCACATAGGTGACGCCATCGTAGCCTGGCTTCAACCAATGCAGGTTGTCCAAATATTCCTGGCGTGCCGCCGACGGTTGGGCGAAGATGACATCCTCACAGCCTTCCACCATGCGCCGGTAGTTATCTGGCTTGTACATATAGGTCACAAATTCGAGCGCGGCATCCTTCACTTCGGATGATGCGTTGACCATCATCGGGTGGATGCGGGCAATCGACTTGTTGCTGGCCCACGGAATGGGCGCGCTGCGCAGCAACGGATAGAGCTCCGGCGCCTGGGGCTTGTAAAAACCAACCGCTGCCGAGACGGCCATCTGCTGTGCCAATGCCCCGGTCGTAAACAGACGATCTGCCGTGGGGCCGTCTGCACCCTGCGGCATGGCATCGTCGTACAACTGCTTCATCAGTTTGAGACCATTAATGATTGGCTCGGAGGTCAACAGCGGTTTCTTGCCTTCGGCCCACACGCCGTCATAGGGCATGCAAAAGAGTTCTAGCTTAAACCAGAAATCGGATGCTTCGCTGACCAGGTGATTGGACCAGAATCCATATTGCTGGTTGTCGCGATTGGTCAATGCCTTGCTGACTTCAACCCACTCTTCTGGCGTTGTCGCCGGGGTGATGTTGGCCTCTTCATAACGCGCATTGTTGTAGAGGATGCCGAATGCCACCGTCACCATGTCCAAACCGTAGAGATGACCGTCTTTGCGTAAGGCGTCGTGGGCCGAACTTAGGTCGGTGATGTTGTTGGTGGTGAGGACGTCATCGAGCGGATGCAGCAGGTCCGCTTTGATCAAGCGTGGCGCTAGTTCGGGCGTGGCCATCACGATATCGCCGTCGAGCTTGCCGGATTGGGCGCCAACGATCGTCTTGGTGGTGTAGGCGTCAAACGGAATGTTTTCAGCTACGACCTCGATCTCGCTTTGCGACTCGTTGAACTCTTTGATAAAGGCTTGCCAGGTCTTGCCGCGATTGCCTTCCTCGAACCACCAGGATAGGTAGCGGACGGTTTGTTTGGCACCCGTGTTGACGGCCGGGGCGCTAGAGCCGGCTGGCGCGGCGGCTGGTGGTGCGCAGGCGGCTAATGCGGCGCCGGCGCCCATAATGGCCGCAGCCTTGAGCAATTGGCGACGACTCATCTGTGGGGATTGCTGGGATGTCATGACTGTTCTCTCCTCTTAAACCTGCTTAGATATGCTCTAGTTCGGTGAAATGAGTTTAGGGAAGACCGCACACTAGAGCAGCGCGGCAAACTCAATGAGATGCGCAAAGTGATACCCAAAACTTGGGCGATGAGGGATAGTAGAATCTAGTGTAGACGCGATCATGCCCTAGAGACAGCAATGGTCAATTAGTGACTGTGGTTGCACGGGTGGCACAGCCGATGTTGCTCTATAAAC
>JBBRVA010000457.1:0-6667 GCA_038247295.1 Caldilineales bacterium
CACTATTTTGATATTGACCCAACTCTGGTCCGGCTCGCCTTTGTGGGCTTGTTCTTTCTGGGTGCCGGTAGCCCATTCTTGATCTATCTGGTCTTGTGGCTGATCATGCCGGAGGAAGGCACTATTAGTACGGCTGCCCAGGAGACCTTGTCGAATAATATCAAAGATATGAGCGCCCGCGCCCGCGATTTGGGCCGCAAAGTTCAGACCCAATTTACGCCGCAGCAACGAACCGCAGCGCCAAAGACCCCTAGCGACGATTCCCCGTCGATCTAAAGCTGCGATTGAGGGCTTCTGATCGAGAACACAAATAAATTTGTACAACCGGGGCACGTAGTCGTACTTGCTCTGTCGTTGTCGATTTAAAAATTTTGTGATAAGGATACGGCTTGATCGGGAAGTCCCGACCAAGCCGTATCCTTATCTGTTTCTCGGCGCCGGTTACGCATGCTGTGTTTGGTGTGCCATTGCGCTCAGATGATGACCTATCAGTATGTGCGGGTCTTCGCCGCTGTGCCCACAAGGATCGACATGCACATCCACCAGCGAAAGATGTGCCTGATCGTGAAAGAGCGCATGCCGTACCTGTTCGGCGATTTTATGGCTTTCTCGGGTCGGTAGATCTTCGTTGACCCGAATGTGCAATTCGGCTTGCAGCCGATGACCAAGCCAGCGCATGCGGGTACCATGCACCGCTTCGACCCCCGGTACATCACGGGCAATCTGCTCAGCCTGATCAACGATCTCTGGATCAATCGCATCCATGAGTCGGTACCACATCGTGCGCATCGCGTCCCACGTAATGAAAAGAATGGTAATCCCAATCAGCAAGCCGATAATTGGGTCGATGATCGGAAAGCCAAAGTAAGTGCCGATGACGGCGATCAGCACAGCGAGCGACGTCATCCCATCCGTACGCGCGTGCAGCCCATCCGCGACCATTGCCGCAGAGCCGATTTTGCGCCCGACACGGATCTGGAGCAGGGCGACCGCTTCATTGCCCAGAAAGCCAATCACAGCGGCAGCGGCCACCCAGCCGAGATTGGTCATCGGCTCAGGGTTGATCAGTTTCGCAAAAGATTGCCAGAGACCCACGCCCGCGCTTACAGCAATCGAGATGACAATAAAGATGCCGGCCACATCTTCGGCCTTACCGAAGCCATACGTATAGCGCCGCGTGGCAACTCGGCGGGCCAGATAGAAAGCGATCAGTAAGGGGATAGAGTTGAGCGTGTCGCCCAGATTATGAACCGTATCGGCAAACAATGCAACGCTGCCGCTGAGATAGACAATCCCGATCTGGAGTATTGTCGTGACGCCGAGCGCACCCAGTGCCAGCCATACGGTACGAATCCCTTCGGCGCTGTCCGCCAAGGCAGAATCGGCCGCTCGCTGTAATTGCTGTTTGCTATGACCGTGTAAATGAAAAAATGTATTGATCCAGCCCCATATCCCCGTTCCGTGGCTATGACCATGCGGACTGTTGTGCGCGTGATCATGCGCGTGCGTATGATCGTCTTGCTCCTTATGTTCATTGCCGTGATCATGCTCCGCGTCAGGGTGGGTATGATGCGGTGACTTTGGGTGCAAATTCATGCTTTAAGCTCCTTTGCGTTTGAAAAAAATATCGCTTATCAACCATTTTCTTTGGCCTGCATTAAGGCGCTGTTGGCATGCTCCGGATGAGCGCGCAATCCATAGACAAAGTGGCAAGCTGATACATCACCCCGCGAAACAAGACAGCTACATGAGCGAGTAATAGACATCCATTCCGACTCGGCGGACTATGACAGCCCGCCGAGTGCACAAATCCCTGAGGTGATGGGAAGGCGCCATTGGAGAAGCCACTACCTGGAACGTTTGCGCTACCAGAGAAGTTACTTCGACAAAAGCGAGCGTGTGGTTAGGAAGCGGCTTGCCGGGAGGATGAGGATATGGACATAGACATATTATCTCCATGCATTGTCATTCCACCCACCCCAAGCTAATCCGTCCGCGCTCTTTCTCCACTGTCAAAATTTCCAACTTGATGACGTCGCCCACTTGTAGCAGTACGCCAAACGGAATCTGGGTGCGGTGGAGCAGGCCGTCCTGCTTGACGCCAATGTCGACAAAGGCCCCAAAGTCGACCACGTTGCGCACCGTGCCGTCTAACCGTATACCCGGCAATAGATCGTCCATCGACAGCACATCATTGCGCAAAATCGGGGCGGGCAGATCGGCGCGCGGGTCGCGCCCGGGGCGCACCAGTTGCTCCAAAATATCGGCCAGGGTCAGTTCGCCGGCGCCTAGTTCGTTGGCCAACGCGGCCAGCGGCTGTTCTTTCTTCAACGCGCTCAACTTCGCTTCGCGCTCACCAATCGGCGCATCCAGTTTCAAGCCGGCGCGCCTGAGCAATTGTTTGGCGACCGGGTAACTTTCGGGGTGGATCGCACTCGCATCCAACGGTTCGCTGCCATCGCGAATGCGCAAGAAGCCGGCCGCTTGCTCAAAAGCCTTGGGACCCAACCCGGCTACCTCGCGCAGATTCTTGCGCGTCGCAAATGGACCATGTTCGTTGCGATGCGCCACCACCCGCGCGGCCAACTTGGGACCAATGCCGGCCACATAGGTGAGCAGCGCTGGCGACGCCGTGTTGGCATCTACGCCGACCAGGTTTACCACGCTCTCAACGACGCCATCCAGCGTTTGCGATAATTCTTTTTGGTCGACATCATGCTGATAGAGCCCAACGCCAATCGACTTGGGATCAATCTTGACCAGTTCGGCCAGTGGATCTTGCACACGGCGCGCAATCGAGGCCGCACTGCGCAAACTTACATCCAGGTCGGGGAATTCGGCGCGCGCCAGTGGACTGGCACTGTAGACGCTGGCCCCAGCCTCGTTGACCATCAAATAATGTAACTGGTTGCCCTCTGGCGCCGTGCGGATTAACTCAGCCACTAATTGTTCAGTTTCACGCGAAGCCGTGCCGTTGCCAATCGCAATCAAATTAACCGCATAACGCTGTACCAGGCTTACCAACGTCTTCAATGCCTCTTTGGCCTGATTTTGCGGTGGGTGCGGATAAATGGCGCCCGTCTCCAACACCTTGCCCGATGGGTCAACTACTGCCACTTTACAACCGGTGCGAAAGCCGGGATCGAGCGCCAATACCGTGCGTCCAGCCAGCGGTGGCTGGGTGAGCAATGCCCGCGTGTTAGAGGCAAAGACGCGAATCGCATGCGCTTCGGCCTGTTCGGTTAAGGTGCGGCGCACATCCCGTTCGATAGCCGGCAGCAGCAAACGTTCGGCGGCGTCGTCAATCGCTTGCGCCATCTGCTCGGCCAGGGGGGATAATTGGTCAATGCGAAAGACGCCTGCAATGGCGTTGCGCCAATCGCGTTCGGGTACATCCAATGCTACCCGCAACACCTTTTGTGCCTCACCGCGGTTGATCGCCAGTACCTGATGCGGGCGCAGCCGATCGACGCGCAAGTCAAAGTCATAGTAGAGGGCGAAGACGCTGCGTTCGTCTTGCGCATCCTCAATTTTGCCGGTGCGTGCCGTACCAAAACGCAGCGCCTTTTCACGCGTTACCCGGCGCACTTCGGGATGATCGCTGATCGTCTCGGCCACAATATCGCGTGCGCCAGCCAGGGCCTCCTCAGTCGAGGCAACATGCTCATTGACAAATGCGCTGGCTAATTGCTCCGCTGGGGTGCGGCTGCGCGATTGGGCCAGGATCTGGTCAGCCAGCGGTTGCAAGCCCTTTTCGCGAGCGATACTGGCGCGCGTGCGACGTTTGGGTTTGTAGGGTTGATAGAGATCTTCCACCGCCGTGATTGTTTCGGCGGCCAGCAATTTTGCCTGCAATTCGGGCGTTAGTTTGCCCTGTTCTTCAATCGAGGCGAGCACGGCGGTGCGTCGTTCATCCAGCTTACGCAACGACTCGAGGAGGGTGATGATCGTGCGTAACTGCTCTTCATCCAGGTTGCCCGTCGCCTCTTTGCGATAGCGGGCGATGAAGGGCAGCGTGTTGCCAGCATCCAGCAACTCGATGGTGGCGGCGACTTGTGCCTGGCGAATATTAGTTTGCGTGGCAATGCGTTGCGCGTAGTTTGGTTCCATATTTATCTCCACTCATCAGCCGAAAGTGTGCAAACGCAATATTTTGCTAAGGGTCAAAATATCGGTTTGCCCACTTTTCACAGATGAGCCTTTTCTCTTGCTGCTGGGCAGCTTAGTGGGGCGCGAGTGATGCTTGATAGACGGCAATGGCAGACGGCGTTGTATACCAGACCCGCCCGCGTTTGATTGCTTCTAGCCGCCCTGTGCGCGCTAATAGACTTAGATATTCCTGACTATACGGTGTTACTTTGGCCGCTTCCTGCAGGGTGAGCCAACTGTCCTCGCCGGCGGGCGCTTTGCTTTGGGGGCGACAGGCTTCCAGGTAAAGCGTCAAGCTGCGTTCTACGGCACGCCCGACAAAATTGACAAACAATGCAGGATTACCTCGATCCGCTGCCGCCAGTACTTGGTAATATTGGCGGCGATTGATGCGCAGGATAATGGTTGGTGGATAACCATCACGCATCAGCAATAGATTCATCACCAAGCGTGCCGTGCGCCCATTGCCGTCAATAAAAGGATGAATAACCGTCAAGCGATGGTGCGCCAGGGCGGCGCGGACAATCGCATCTTCCTGCTGTGCCGGTCCATTGAGCCACGCGTCCCACTCGTTCATCAAAGGCGTTACTGCCCAGGCTTCGGGTGGCTGATGCGTGGCGCCGGCAATCCGCACCGGCATTTGTCGATACTGGCCTGCATTTTCCGGATCGATTTCTTTCAGCACCAAGTGATGAATTTGACGTATGTGGAACGTGCTGATCGCTTCGTTGCGTTCGATGAGTGACTCGACATATTGAATCGCGTCGCGATGATTAATCACCTCGAAGTGCTCACGTAAACTCTTACCACCAACGGTTAGGCCGGTTTCGAGAATCAGTTGGGTTTCGCGCAGGGTTAGCGTGTTACCTTCAATGGCGTTAGAGTTATAAATCCACTCTACCAGCAATTGCTCCTGCAAGCGGCGGACGGCCCCTTCCGGCAATGGACGCAATCGATCAAGTTGAGTTTTCTTCGTTTGTAGCCGTGTGGCTAATCGTTGTTCTAGCATAAAAGATTTCCATATCGATATCGGATCGGGTTCAATCAACTATACCCGATACCGATATGGCAGCCAAATTGATCTACTCGCTAAGCATATACTCTGCCATATTCCTGACCAACTGCGCACCGACATCTTGGGGCAGCCAGGTAATTGACATGCCAAAGATCATCAAGCGCGCCCCGCCTGGGTTCGGATCTTCGGCATCGGTCATTACGAGCAGAACCGGCGCATCGGCATTTTCGCTTTGGGGACCGCGACGCAACACAATGGTGGGTGTGTCAGTTTCGTGAATCAGCTGTAATGGTGTCACGGCGGGCAGATCGGCGGGCAGTTCAATCGGGTCGGTGGGTAAATCACGCACCAAGATGGGGATGTTTGTATCGCCCACTACTACATCGGTGATCGTTGAAGCGGGATCGCCGCCGACGCCAAAGAAAGGCAACTGGCTGCTGATCAAGAGTTTGCCGCCCACGCCCAAATAGTCTGAAATAGCTTGGAGTTTTTCCGGGTCGATGCCGCTATCCGCATAGGCGGCGTCGCTCCAGATCACCCAGCCATAACCACCTAGATCCTCACCGGTTGGCACACCATCGGCAGCGGTGGTCCATAGTGTGACATCGTGGCCGGCTTGTGTTAACACCTGCAAGTAAAAGTCTGCCTCACTAAGCTCATTCGATTCGGCGCCGTCATTGTCATCCACCAAGAGAATGGCGGCCAGGTCGCGATGAGGCCGCTGTGGAGCAATGTCCGGATCGGGCTCGCTGGCCGCATCGGCGGTGGGCGTCGGTGTGATCGTAGGTGCACCTGTCGTCTCTGGTGCAGTTTCTACGCTGGGCGCTGCGGACGCCGTAGCAGGACAGATCGCTAGATCGCGACGTAGCATACAGTCTTTTAGATTATCGGCCAGCAAACGGGCGACGCCGGCTTGCACACTAGCGTCATCAAAGCCGAGTACCGCCACGATGCGTTGGTCGTCCGTCTGCTGGCGTTGGACAATTAATAATGTTTCGCTGGCCAGCAAACGCAATCCATCTTCTGTTTCCAGGAAGAAAGTGATCTGCGGCGTGGGGGTTGGCTCCGGTGTTGCGGTAGCCACTGGCTCATCATCGTCTGTGGTAGCGGTCGACGCGGCGTCGATTGGTGAATCTTGCAGATCGCTTGTCGTGTCAGTTGTTGTCAGTGTAGACGTAATATCGCTGCTTGGTTGACCTGGTTCCGGGGTGACCGTCGGCGTACCAGCGGTGCGAATCGGTGTGCTGATGGCTGGCGCTGTCAAGGTGAGTGTTGGCCGCGCCGTGGCGAAGGGAACTGGCGCACCGTCCTCTTCTGGCGCTGCTGCTGTCGCCGTTACTCCTGGTGTTGCGCTGGGCAGAACCGTTGGTGTAAGTGTGGGAATGATCTCTTCTTTCACCAGCGTAATGCCAATGGCTTGCAAAAGCGTTGAGGTTGTGTTGGCCGCTTCAAAGTCGGCCAGGTAAATCAGATCCGGCGTCGTTGTGGTCGCAACGCCCGTCG
>JBBRVA010000458.1:0-6664 GCA_038247295.1 Caldilineales bacterium
GAAGGCCCAGCGCCCATCCATCAAGCTGTCGTGCCGCCACCAACGCCCAATCTGCCCGTAGTTGCGCTTACGGCCATTACAGATGATGCCGAATACGATGCCGTCGTGATTGGTGCGGGCGCGGCGGGCGGCATCGTCGCCTGCGTGCTGGCCGAAGCGGGCCAGAGCGTGCTCTTAGTCGAGCGTGGACGTTGGCTGCCTTATGCCGATGTGGGACGTAGCCATCTGCGCAACCACCGTTTGGCCCTATATGGTCACAACACAGGGCCAGATTTGGCGGGCAACCCGCGCGTCTTTGTCAACGAACGCGGCGAAGCAAAAACGGTCGCACCCCACGAAGGCGGCTATCACAACAACGCCATGACGGTTGGCGGCGGCACCCGCGTCTACGGTGCACAGGCCTGGCGCTTTATGCCGCAAGATTTCCGCATGGCCAGCGAATATGGCACGCCCGCAGGTAGTTCGCTGGCCGATTGGCCGATCAGCTACGAAGAGTTGGCGCCCGCCTACGAACGAGCCGAATGGGAAATCGGTGTAGCGGGGCAGACCGGCGGATATCTCGGCGCGGGTGCGCGCCGCCGCGACTATCCGATGCCGCCGGTGCCGACCAATCCTAAACGCACGGTGCTGGAACGTGGTGCGGCGCACCTTGGTTGGCAGACGTCGCCGCCACCGCTGCTGATCAACACCACGCCCTATCAAGGCCGGCCGGCCTGCGTCCAGTGTGGCGCCTGTGTCGGCTTTGCCTGTCCTTCCGAAAGCAAGAATGGGGCGCACAACACGGTGATCCCGCGCGCACTGGCGACGGGCAACTGTACGTTGGTCTGCGAAACGCAAGTTGCCCGCGTTGAAACTGATGCCCGTGGCAACGTCACTAGTGTGGCGTTGCGGACAGAGTTGAATGGTCAGGTAGTCGAACGCCGCGTGCGCGCCCGGCGGGTCATCGTTTCCGCGGGTGCGATCGAATCGGCCCGCCTCTTGCTCAACAGCGCGTCAGCGCACTATCCCCAAGGTTTGGGTAACCAGTATGATCAAGTGGGGCGCCATTTGCAAGGCCACATCTACACCGGCGCGCTAGGGCGCTTTGATGAAGAAGTGGAAGACGGCAACGGTCCCGGCGTCTCCCTTGCGCTGACACAATTCAACCACGGCAACCCGGGCATCCTGGGCGGCAGCATGTTGGCGAACGAGTTTATCAAACTGCCGATCATCTTCTGGCGCACGAGCCTGGCGCCGGATACATCACGATGGGGCGCCGCCAACAAAACCTATATGCGCGACGCCTTCCGTCGCACGCTGCATGTAATGGGGCCGGTGCAAGAGATTCCCACGCCGACAATGCGGGTGACGGTTGATCCACAGGTGAAAGATCGCTTGGGTCTGCCCGTGGCGCGCTTGAGTGGCGTCTACCATGCGGCCAATCTGCCGGTGGCAAATTTTATGCGGGCGCGGGCAGAAGAGTGGTTGCGCGCCAGTGGGGCCAAGCAGGTGTGGAGTTCGCCGAATGTGCAAGGGTTGAGCGGTGGGCAACATCAGGCCGGCACCTGCCGCATGGGGGATGATCCAACCACGTCGGTGACGGATAAATGGGGCCGCGTCCACGGCCATGAAAATCTTTACGTTATCGACGGTTCGCTGCATGTCACCAATGGCGGCTTTAACCCGGTGCTGACGATTATGGCGCTGGCGTTTCGCTGTGCCGAACAGATTGCCGAGAATTGACGACACTCATTCATCTAGCGCAGCTCGTGTTGACGCAGCCATTCGTCGGCCCAATCTGCTTCTTCTTCGTCCAGTTTGGGCGGCGGTGGCGTGCGGCGGTAATCAATTAGATCGGCATAACCGCCACGCTCGTAGACGGCGGCCAAGGCAGCACTCAGGTCTAGCGGCACATCTGGATCAGGCTCCAACAAAGGTACGGGAATGGTCGGCAGTGCATCCCAGATTTGGATCGGCCACACTTCGACGGTGGGGCGACGGTCCGCTCGGCTCAAGGTTACGTAATAGGGCGCTGGCGGGACCGGTTCTTCTAACGGAGGGCGTTCCCCAGCGCGCAGAAAATCGATCTCCAGCAAATGGGCCGACGAACGAAGCAGTTCACGCCGCTTGCGTTGATAGTCTTGGTATGCTTGGTGTTTCCGATTTTTATTGACGGGCGAGAGAATTTCGATGGCGGTGATAAGCTCTAAAGTTTCGGTTAAGCGCACTTCAACCGTAAGATAACGCAGCGGAAATTCTAGGTCAACTCGACTTTCTACTGGTGCCGGGGCAATAACTGCAACGCCGCTCAACATTTCTTTATGCGGCGGATGGCGTTGCCAGACACCCAGGCCTGGCCGGATGCGTCTCGTTTGGGTAATCTCCACCACCTCATACGTTACATGAGGGATCAATCGGGCTACGTAACGCGGTCGAATCACCCGATTAAGTTGCCCCTGGATTTCTGGCGCAATGTTATTGTGAAAATCACTCCAAATCTCTGGACCTTCAATATAGGGATCCATGCCTGGGAACGGAGATGGCATTGTGTAGCCTCCTGAATTATCGCCGACGACAGGATGATTATACACCGAATTTCTACTATCCGGCAATTGCTTCGGCAGTTAGACCCAAGCGGGCCATTGTCGGCAACGGCAAAGTGCGCTACAATTATTCTTGTGATCACAAATCAACCCAATCAGCCATGAATGAGTGAAACTAATGAGTGAAGACAAAATTCGTGTCGGCATTGCCGGCTTGGGCCGCAGCGGCTGGGATATCCACGCCCGGTTGCTCGCGCCATTGACCGAACAATATCAAATTGTGGCCGTTTTGGACGCCGATCCGGTGCGCCGTCAGGAAGCGATTGACCGCTTTGATTGCTTGGCCTACACTGATTACGCTGAATTAATTCAGGACCCGGCTGTCGAAGCTGTGGTGGTTGCGCTGCCCAGCTTTCTGCATGCCGACGCGTCGATTGCGGCGCTGCAAGCCGGCAAACACGTGATCTGTGAAAAACCAATGGCGGTTACGCTGGCCGACGCCGACCGCATGATCGCGGCAGCCAACGCGGCGAATCGCACGCTCACGATCTTCCAGCAGCGGCGCTACCAGAGTGATTTTGTCAAGGTCAAGCAGATTATCGATTCGGGCATTTTGGGCCGGATTGTGCAGATCCGCATGATCGAGTCGCGCTTTGGCCGGCGCTGGGATTGGCAAACGCTCCAGAAGTTTGGCGGCGGCAGCCTGAATAACACCGGTCCGCACTTTCTCGATCAGGCACTGCAACTGTTTGGTTCCAGCGAACCGGAAATCCTTTGTCACCTGGACCGCACGCTTACGCTGGGCGACGCCGATGATCATGTCAAGGTCGTTTTGCGCGGTCCGGACGCGCCGACCATCGACATCGAACTGAGCAGCTGTTGTGCTTACCCCGGTGAAAACTGGAATGTGATGGGCACGCGCGGCGGCCTGGCCGGCAGCAGCCAACAATTGCGCTGGAAATGGTTCGACCCCGCCGTGCAAACGCCGCGCACGCTTGACTTGCAGCCGACGCCCGATCGCAGCTACAATCGCGATGAGATCATCTGGCAAGAAGCGACTTGGAATAGCGCCGACGAGCCAGAACCGGGTGATCTCCATTTTTATCGCGATTTATACGCCACACTACGGCAAGGCCAGCCGTTGGCGATCACACCCGAGAGCGTGCGGCGCGTGATCTGGCTATTAGAAGAATGTCATCGTCTGTCGCCCATTCCCCAGACAATTGAGTAAAAACAATTGAATAAAAGTAGACCCACTTTAGGAGACAACCAATGAGCGAACAAGAATTTGAACTCCACGAGAAAGAATCCTGGCACTTGGGCATGTTGCGCACGCAGGCGCATTCGGCCATCGCGGCGCGGGTGTTGGCGGAGCTGGCCGACACCGATGAGCGCATCATGGTGCTCACCGCCGACCTGGGCTTTAGCAATCGCACTGTCGAATTTTCCTATCGCCACCCCGATCGCTTCTTCAACCTGGGCATCGCCGAACAGAATATGGTTAGCGTTGCCGCCGGCCTGGCCACCACCGGTGCGATCCCGTATGTGGCGACCTTTGCCTCTTTCCTGGGCTTGCTCTGCTGCGAACATATCCGCACCGACTGCGCCTACCCCAACCTGCCGGTGCGCCTGCTCGGCCACCACGCTGGTATTTCATTAGGCTATTATGGCACTTCGCACCATGCCACCGAAGATATTGGCATCATGCGCTCGATTGCCAATTTGAAGATTATCTGCCCCGCTGATGCCTACAGCTTGGAGCAGGCGCTGCGCCAGACCGTGGATGTCGAGGGGCCGATTTATTTCCGCATGGGGCGCGGGCGCGAGGCAGACGCCTATGAACCCGGCGAAGCGTGGGAATATGGCAAAGTAAGCGTGCTGCGTCAGGGTGGCGATGGTGTACTCTTCGCCAATGGCATCATGGTCAGCGCAGCGCGGCAGGCGGCGACCCAACTTGCTGGTGAAGGCATCAACGTGACTGTGGCCGATCTGCACACGATCCAGCCGTTTGATACCGAAGGCGTCTTGGCATTAATTGAAGAGTCGCGTAATGTATTTGTCGCCGAGGAACACAACACGCGCGGCGGCGTTGCCACCGCCGTGGCCGACGCGATTGTGGATGCACGCATAGATGGCGTCAAGCTCACGCGCATCGGTTTCCCACCCGACGAATACTCGGAAATTGCCGCGCCCTATTATCTCTATCAATATTATGGGTTGGATGCGGCCGGCGTGGCCGAGCGCGTGCGCAATACCTTAAAAACTTAACGCAAAGGGGCAAAGAACGCAAAGGGATTCTTATGTTTTCTGGCTGCTTTGCGTTAAGATTCATCTATCAACATAACGTAATAAAGCGATTTTGCTTTTCCTTTGCGCCTTTGCGTGAGCATCTGCTTTTTCTCTGCGTCTTTGCGTTAAGTAGGTAAGGAGATCTATATGCAAGTCTTTGATGCGATCAAAACGATGTTGGCCGTGCGGGACTATCAACCGAAACCGATTCCGGATGAAATTGTCACCCGCATTTTGGAAGCGGCGCGCCTGACCGGCAGTGCGCGCAACCGCCAACAGTGGGATTTTGTGGTGGTGCGCAACCCTGCCACCTTGCAACGCCTGGGTCAGTTGGCGGCCTACGGTGGTTATATCGCCAACGCGCCCTTAGCCATCGCGGTCGTCGTCCCGGACAATCCCGGTGGCACAATCGATGGCACGCGTGCAATCCAAGATATGATGCTGACCGCTTGGGACGCCGGGATCGGGTCGAACTGGGTGGGCAATCTCGATACACTAGAAATCAAACAACTGCTCAACATTCCTGCCGAGCGGATGGTCTTGACCGTCGTGCCGTTTGGCTACCCGGCGCAGGCGGTTGGCGCCGGGATTAAAGATCGCAAAGCGCTGGCGGAAGTGGCGCACAGTGAGCAGTTTGGCCAACCATTTAGCAGATAAAGGAAGTTGATGCCATGCGTAAGACGATTATTCTCGACCCGCACTTTCGCCGGATGGATGAAATTTTCGACCCAGCCGACTTGCAACGGCTGCATCAAAGCGCTGATGTCGTCTGGGGCCGCGATGAACCCATGCCCGCCGAAGAATTCGAGCGCGTCAAAGGCGATGCCTTTGCGATTGTCACGGGCCGCTGGCGCCACGGTGCGCTGGCCGAGCTGCCCAATCTGCGCGCTATCCTCGAAGTGGGTGGCCGCCATCCTAGCCCGCAAATCCTGGACTATCCAGCTTGTTTTGCGCGTGGCATTCGGGTCTTGAGTTGTGCACCCGCCTTTGGCCCGATGGTGGCCGAGATGGCACTGGGTATGGCACTGGCCGCAGCGCGTGAAATTGTCGACGGTCATATCGCCTTTGCCAAAGGTGAGGAAAAATGGCTGCACAGCGGCAACGTTGGCACCTTTACGCTCTACGATCAACCAGTTGGGTTTATCGGCTATGGCGGGCTGGCCCGCAACTTGCAGCCATTGCTCGCGCCTTTCCGCTGTAAAATTCAGACGTATGATCCTTGGCTGCCGGCCTCCTACCTGACCAATCAAGGCGTGACGCCGGTGGACCTGGCAACCGTATTGGCCACCTCCAAAGTGATCTTCGTGCTTGCCATTCCCTCGGCCGAGAATAAAGCGCTGCTCAACCGAGAAATGTTAGCACATATTCAACCCGGCTCCGTGCTCGTCTTGATCAGCCGCTCGCACCTGGTCGATTTCGATGCCTTGACCGAACTGGTACGTGCGAATCGCTTCAAGGCTGCGATTGATGTCTTTCCGCAAGAACCGTTGCCGCAAGATCACCCGATCCGCAGCGCGCCGGGTGTTGTCCTCTCCGCCCACCGCGCCGGCAGTGTGGCGCGCGATATGCGCAACATCGGGCGGATGGTCGTCAACGATCTAGAGGCCATGCTGGCCGGTCTGCCCCCGCTGGCGATGCAGGTGGCGCAGCCGGAGATTGTCTACCGGTTGGACTAAAGCGCAACATCTCGCGGCTGATCTAAACCTTATTGACCGCAAATACACAATAGCCAGCACCTCCTTGGTGTTGTTTTAAAGGATTTTCGATATAAACCGGCCTGACAACTCAAAGCTGCCAGGCCGGGGGATTACCCCGTCAGTTAAACATCTATTCGGCAACAGTTGGTCCTCTCA
>JBBRVA010000459.1:0-6656 GCA_038247295.1 Caldilineales bacterium
AAATAACCATACTATTCTCCGGTGAATCAGTAGTGAATCAGTAGTGAATCAGTAGTGAATCAGTAGGACAGTGAGACAGTACAAACACTGTTCTACTGTCCTACTGATTCACTGTCTTACTTACGCCCAAGTGTACTAGCTACTTGGGCGATTCCAAAATTTAAATGTTCCACGAAGTTACACGAAGTTTGGCTTTGCTTCGTGTGATTTCGTGGAACGCTATTTTTTCGTAATGACCTTATCTCCCTAAGCGCAGCGACGTTTCCCGAACTTTACACTTTCAACCCACTCATTACTACGCCGGAAATGAAGTAGCGTTGCGCGACGGCAAAGAGGGTTAGTACGGGCAGTGTCATCATCGCCGCGGCGGCCATCAACAGATGGTCGCGCGGGTCGGACGTTTCCAGGGGCATATATTGGAAGGTGCGCATGCCGACTGCGGCTGTATAGAGCTCGCTCGAGTTTATGTAAATAAAGGGCGCAAAAAACTCATTCCAATCGGCGAGGAATTGGAGAATCGCCACGGTGGTCAGGGCGGGTTTCATCAACGGCACAATCACGCGCCAGAGGATCTGGATCGGGTTGGCGCCGTCGATTGTGGCGGCTTCATCCAGATCGCGGGGGATGGTGAGAATAAACTGGCGCAGCAAAAAGACCATAAACGCACCGCCACCCAGCCAGGCGCCAATCGTCAACGGCACATAGGTGTCGATCATCTTTAGCTTAAACCAGAGCAGATATTGCGGGATCAGCGTAACGGTGGCGGGAATCATCATCGTGCCAAGCAGGAGAATAAACCAGACGCTCTTGCCGACAAAGTTAAAACGCGCAAAGGCATAAGCCGTACACGTCGCCGTGATAATCGTGCCCGGAATCGTGATCAGCACAATTAGCAGGCTGTTGCCCATCCAACGCAAAAAGGGCGCCGCCTCAAATATGTCGTTATAATTACCCCATTGCGGTGTCGAGGGAAAGATATGCGGTGTATACGAGCGCAACTCTTGCCAGGTCTGCAAGGAACTGGAAACGGTCCAGAAGAGCGGAAAGGCAAACATCAAGCCGGTGATCGTGAGCACAATATAGGTGAGCACCTTGCCTACTGCGCGCCGTTGGCGGACAGAATCCGACGCCGTTTGGTCGATGATCATAACCTGGGGCGCAACTACTGGTTTTGATGCAGTTGTCATCTCTGCAATTTCTCCCGCTTAGGAATAAGAATTCAATAACTTGCTCAACTCTATGCCACTGGAGGATTGGGAGATTGGTGATTGAGCTTGTCGAAATCGCCAATCTCCCATCTCCCTTTAATCCCCGTAATAGAAAACCCAGCGCTTAGACAACTGCATCTGGACGATGGTCATGCCGACAATGATCAGCGCAAAGAACCAGGCCAGCGCCGCGGCATAGCCCATATTAAAGTAATCAAAGGCATGTTTCCAAATGTGCAGCGCATAGAACCAGGTGGCAAAGCCCGGCCCACCGCCTTCGGGCGTCAGCAAAAAGGCCGCGGCAAAGGTTTGCAGCGCGCCGATAATACCCAACACGGTGTTGAAGAAGATCGTCGGCGTCAGCAGTGGCAGCGTGACGTGACGGATGCGCTGCCAACTGTTGGCGCCATCAATCGATGCCGCGTCATAAAGCGATTCTGGAATACCTTGCAGCCCGGCCAGAAAGATAATCATCTGCGTGCCGCCGATGCTGCTCCAGAGCCGCATCATAATCAGCGATGGGATGGCCCATTGCCGATCACTAAACCAGCCCGGCGGATCAAAGCCTAGGCTACGTAGCCCTTGATTGACAATCCCAAAATCCGTATTCAACAACCATTTCCAGAGCACAATCGAGGCCACCAATGGCACCAGTGACGGCATAAAGAAGAGCGTGCGGTAAACGCTGATGCCCTTGAGTTTCGTGTTGAGCATAATTGCCAACAACATCGACCCGATCACGCCCAGGGGAACGCCGACGCCGGCAAAGTAGAAGGTGCGCCCCAAGGATGGCCAGAAGAGATCATCATCGGTAAACATTTTGACATAGTTCGCCGTACCAATAAATTCCGGCGTGCCGATGACGTCGTATTTGGTCAGGCTGAGATAAAGTGATGCCAGCCCTGGCCCAATAAAGAGCCCAAAAAAGCCCAATAGCCAGGGGGTCAAAAAGAGATAGCCATATAAATTCTCGCGCCGCTTAATGCGCGACCCTGTGCGCTTCGCCGGTGCTGCTTGCATTACATTTGCTGTGCTTGCCATAGTTTCCTCGCTGGATAGGCGTGTGGGGGAGTGGGGGTGTAGAGAGTAGGGGAGAAAAAGCAAACCCGCTCTCCCCTACATCTTGCTCCTCTGCTCCCCTCCACCCTCACACCCCCACTCCTCTACATCCTTTACGCCGGTTCCAGATCCAACACCGCCTGGATATTGTCGTGCAGATCTTGCAAGCCTTTTTCGAACTCTACCGGTTGGTTGGCATCAAAGAGCAACGTTGCCCATTGTGCACAAGCATCGGTATACTCACGGCCACGCGAATTGGCCGGGGCGTGGGCCAGAATGCCATTTTGCAAGTTCGGGATAAACCATTCGTGGACGGGATCTTGCTCGATCAACTTGTCGAGCACATCGGGCCGTACAAACGCGCCTTGGCCAGCGACCAAGTTGAAGCCATAGCAGCCATCTGTGCTGGTAATGTGCTTAAGGAATTGGAACGCCTCTTGCGGGTGTGCACTATCCTTGAGGATGTTCCAGGTGCCACCACGAATCTGTGAGGGAGCTTTGCCATCTGTGCGCATGGGCAACAGACCTTGCGAAGCCTTGGCAACCGCTTCGTCCTTGATGTCGCGCTTGAAGTTGCGCACATTGAGCGAGCCACCCCAGTTCATCGTCAATTTACCTTCCAAGCTCGCCGAATCCTTGTTCTCTAGATCCGTCGTGGAAGGCAGGACTTTATCCGTAACGGCCAGATCGTAGATCCAGCGCAATGCCGCCTGGGCGTTTTCGTCTTCTAATAGCAGGGACTTCGTACCCTCAGCGTCGATCAGGTCGCCATTAAAGGCGCGCGTGGCTGTTACCAAGTGGCTTTCGTCGTAACCAATGCCCAAGCCAAAGCGCTCACCTTCTTTATAGAATTTGCGCGCCCATTCGCCATAGGTCTCCATCGATGTATCATAACCGACTGGGTCCGGCAATTCCACCCCTTCTTGCTCGAAGTGCAGGGCATTGATCACCATCGTATCTAGGCCCGCCCAACCCCAACTGGGCAGACCATACTGCTTGCCCTGGAAGACTTGTAGCCCGATAAATTGATCGAACCACTGTTTCAAGTCTAGATTATCCGACGCAATCAAGTCGTCGAGCGGACCGATGATGCCACCGTTGATCGCGCGCCAGAAGTGGAAGTGCGACGGGTCAAAGGCGCAAATATCCCCCAAATCGCCGGCGGCAAACAAGGCATACATTTTGCCATAGTTGTCCTGTTGGCTGGCGCCGGTCAAGGGGCGGAATTCGATCTCGACATTCGGATTTTCAGCTTTGAACGTGTCAATCCGTTCCTCATTCCAGCCGGTGCCGGGACCGCGGAAGGTGTCCCAAACCAGTTGCACTGCTTCGGTGCCTGGCGCGGCGGTTTCGCCACCGCTGGCGGCCGGCTGTTGACCCACAGGCGCACAGGCCGCGAGTAGGCTGAGTGAGGCGACGGCTGCACCGCCGATCTTCAAAAACTGACGACGTGACAAATCATGTGACAAATTTTTCGACATACCAATGTTCCCCTTTGCAATCCTGCTATTTTTGAGATGAGACGAAAAGATCATGGTTAGCGCGTGTTCCAGACAGATTCGGGTTACCAGATTAGGGAGTCGCGTAAAGCTTTGCCCAATTCTATCTGGCGCGCTTGCATAACACGAGTAAATAATAAAACCAAGAGGAGAGACGTGATTCTGATCTGACAAAGTTGATTCCCTGCACAGGCTGTGCCTATTAAAACACATCTTTGATACGCGCGCAAATGGCAGAAAATTCGTGGGATTTATGCCACTTACCCCTGGCGGCTGCCGCCAGGGATGGCGGCGCTCCCAGGGGTGTAATTCTTACTTCATCAAACTGCTGTCATCCTATAAAAAATCTCCGCTTGGTAAATTGTCCTATTACATATAAAATAGTTGTAAAGATTCAGTTGCATCGTAGACTCCTGCCGGGAAGGCGAATTCGCTACAGTAAATCTCACAAGTTCATCTTCCCGGCAGGGGATCAACGACAAATCACAGCCGCACATGCACCAATTACTAATTACCCATTACCCATTACCCATTAACCATTCAAGGATCTTCCTATGCCAATTCCTATCGGTCTCAACATCTGGTCTGGGCTGGTGGCCGACACCATGCCCTATCTCGATCAAGTCGTCGCGCCGTTCGAGTCGATCTGGTTTCCCGATCACGTCCAATATGGCAGTAAAAATGTGGCCGAAGGGTGGAGTTTGCTCGCCTTTGCCCTGGCGCGCTACCCGGATAAATTGCAAGGTCACCAGGTCCTTTGCAATAGCTTTCGCAACCCGGCTCACCTGGCCAAAATGGCGGCAACCTGCCAAATTCTCTCTGGCGGCCGGGTGGTGCTGGGCATCGGCGCTGGTTGGAATGAAGAAGAGTATCACGCCTACGGTTGGCCTTTCCCCAAAACATCTGTGCGCGCCGCCCAACTCGCCGAGGCGATCCAAATTTGCCGGCTGATGTGGACGCAAAGCCCGGCCACTTTCCAGGGCCAACAGTATCAGATCGCCGATGCTTATTGCCACCCCCACCCGGACCCGCTGCCGCCGATCATGGTGGGCGGGCTGGGGGAGAAATATCTGCTGCGTGTGGTGGCCCAATATGCTGATTGGTGGAACTATATCTATCAGGATCGCGCTACTTATGCCCACAAACAAAATGTGCTCAAAAATCACTGCCAAGACGTGGGGCGCAACTATGACGAGATCGTGCAGGTGGTCGCCTCGCACATTCTCGTCGGTGAGACAGAAGCGGAGATCAAGCGCATGCAAGAATTGCCCGGCGTGCGTCCCACCGGCGCCAATGGTTTTGCCGGCACGCCAGAACAGGTGGTCGAACGGCTGTTGGAAGGGGTGAGCCAGGGCGCGCACCGCATCAACGTTGCCTTTGCCGACACGCCGCGTACGGATAGCACGCAGCTATTTATCGAACAAGTGCTGCCCCATCTGCTGCAAGCCTAACCGCCGCAGGGCGGTTTTGTCTGTATTGCTGCGAATTTATTCGCCTGCAACCAATGGTAGATAGACCTGCTGCGCTTTGACGAAGCGGATCACAATCGGCTCGCTCTGCCCCAGATTGCCAGCGCGGTCCGTGATCTGGAACGCCACACTCTGCTCACCTTCGGCGCTGGTATTTGCCGTTGCGACCAAGGTTTGGGGCTCCCAAGGATTCGCGGCTAAATCCAGGGTTGCGTTGACGGGGTTGCCAGCTACGAGCAAGACGGCACTCCGGAAATCGAGCCCGCTGAGGCTGTCGGTTACGGCCACGGTGAGCGCGAGTGGCGCACCCGTAAACCAATCGGTGGGCGTATCAAGCTCACCGAATTGGGGCGGTGCGTGATCAACTATTTGGATGGTCCGGCTGACCGGTTGGCTCAGATTGCCGGCTTGGTCAAATGCTGTCACGTATAAATTCTGTTGACCATCACCCCCATACAGTGGCCAATCGAATGAGGATGTGGCCGGCCAATCGGCGGTGGGCCGCGTCCAAACCTGGACCTGATCGAGGGCCAGATCAACGTTGCCGGGCCAGGCAATCCGAAATTCCAAGCCCTGCGCCGGCGCAAAAAGATAAAAATCGACGGCCAGCGGCTGGTAGGTTGTTGTCGTAAAAAAATCACTGCTCCACACATCCCGCAGCCCAAGGATCACATCGCCACCCTGGTCGGTGACATCCAAGCGTGCAACGGGCAAGGTGGTCGTCAGCGCATTGGTGCGCAACCAAAAAATCGCTCGATAACTGCGCCCCGCCGGCAAGCGTCGTGTATACGGTCCATACCAGGCGCCGCGTTGATCTACGCCAACCCTTGCTGCCCAGGCCAGACCATTGACAGCGTTGCTATCACTGACAACCGCACCGCTACTCACTGTATGCGACAACGTTTCGCCCTGCCAGACCCAATCCTGGCTGACACTGACTAAACTATTGACCTCGGCTTTGACGGCCAGCGGCAAGATGGCACCGGTGACGACAGACGCCACGCTGAGGCTGGGCGACGCGGGCGGTGTTTGATCCACCGTTACCACAATGTGATCCTGTAATTCACCTTCGATTGTTAACGTAGTGCTGATCAGTGCGTTGGTGGGTAGCGCAAACGGTGCGCGCCAAATGCCAGATCGATCAGTAAACGGGTCTGGTGCAATCGATCCCGTGTTGCTGGTTAATTGCACGGCCAGATTAGCGGCTGCCAGCGATGTTAATGTGCGCCAGCGTAGGGCATTGTTGGTGACAAAGCTGCCTGGTGTCGGTTCAATGAATCCGCCCCGTGGCTGGCCGGGGTTACGTGCGTCTTGCAAATGAACGTTGGTATAATAGTGGCCGAGAATTTGCCGATAACTGTGGCCGGCCAGCGCGCGGCGTTGTGCCCCCCATTGGCTCAAGCCATAGCCGTGGCCAAAGC
>JBBRVA010000460.1:0-6654 GCA_038247295.1 Caldilineales bacterium
CCCTCGACTACCGTCAGCGGACCAGATAATACATAGAGCTCAAGACTCGGGTAGCTACAGGGCTGGAGCACGATCGTGGCAGACTCACCCGTATAGGAGATCCGCTGGCCACAGGGGACGTTGATCACGGTCGCTTGCGCCGCGGCGGTTCGTGGCCCGCTCAGGGCGATCAATAGCCCGGTGATGACGGCGAGTAGACCGCTGCTATAGCGACTAAGCCGCCGGCACTTGCTGGGTGGGGTGTTGGTCGGGATGGTATAGTAATGGCGTAACATTGTAGTCTCCTTTTTTGTCAGTAGAGGCATCTAGCTTTTACAGATTAGATGAAATTTTTTTAGGCCATTCCAGAAAAATAAGTATATGCGGAGGATGCGTTCTCTTACGCCGGTGTACCCCTGTAAACGCCGCATTAGAGAATGCTCCCTCCACGGGTATATGGATGATTTATTTTTTGGAATGGCCTTATACGCTGATAATAGTAACGGCCCGTGTGGAACGCGTGTGGGAAATCGTGTGGCCGTTTAACAAGCAACCACGCCACCAGTGCTCAAGGTTGACGGCAGGGCTGGATTCTCGCTAGCCTGCGTGATTAGGACGACTGGTTTTGCTGCGGATGTGCGCGCACGGGCGACACCATAAGCCCCCGCCAGAACCAAGGTGGCGCCGACCAGCGTAAAGGGGGAGAGTGCTTCGTGTAGAATCAACCCAGCCAGCGCCGTACCCACAAGCGGTTCCAGCGAAGCCACGATCAATACATGTTGCGTCGGTACGTGGCGGACACCGCGCATGTACAAGGTGTAAGCAATTCCCGTGCAGACAATGCCCAAGCCACCCAGTTGCCACCAGTTGGCGGTTACGCTGTTTAGCGCCACAGGTTGGACAAAGGGCAGCGTCAGGAGAGCGATCAGCAGATATTGCCAGAAGACAATGTAGTAACCGGAAACCTTTTGGGTGAGCGGTTTGGCGGCCACGGTCATGGCGGCGGATGCCAGCCCAGCCCCCAACGCCATTAGACTGCCGAGGGTTTGGGTTCTGTCAAGCGCGATCTGCGCCGGGTTGACGATCAATAAGACGCCCAGCAGGGTAACACCAATCCCTACCCATGTAACAGGGGCAATCCGTTCTTTGAGAAAGAGACGGGCCAGCACCACGGCAAAGACAGGCGCCGTGTAGAGCAAGAAGAGGGCGTTGGCCACAGCGGTTAGCCGCAGCGCACCGATAATGAGAATCGTCATCAAGCCTTGCAAGAGACCAACCAACAAGGTTGCGCGCAGGTTGCACAGGCGCAATGTATGGGCTTGGCGTAACAGCACTGCAATCAGACCAATGAAGGCGGCAGCAATCAAGCCGCGGAAAAAGACAATGGCCAGTGTGTCTAATCCCTGCGTCTCTTTAACCAAGATGCCGACGAAGCCGTTAAAGAGGGAATAATAAACCAGGTGGATATAACCGTTTTTGAGCGTACTCATGGCTTGTTTCCTTTCTCTGTGCGAATGCTCTGCTCAAAGCATAGTTCGATCGGCTGACGCCTCACTTGGCTGCTCTTCCATCAGGGCCAATAAGTGCATAATCAGTGCATCCAAATCGGCAAACCCAGAACGTTGCCCTGTCTCGACATCTTCCAGGCTAAAACGCCAGACGGGTGGGCGGTGGGCCGGCTGCTCGGCCCACATACGCAACAATTGGGATCGATAGGGTGAGAACTGGGTTGGCATAGATCTCCTACGCTCCTTAAAAGTTAACAAGGTGCAGACGGTAGCCGGAATTTATCTGTAACCTTGCCCCTCGCTGTCTATTTGTTGTAACTTCATTATGCACCTTGCGTGTGTGTAGATCGTGTGTTTTCGGGCGATAATGTGTGTGTAGATCGTGTGTTCATAAATATTGATCGGCGCGCTAACTGTAAGCAGACTGCAACTCATGATCAGTGCAGTCTATGCGATATTCTTAAGCAGGGCTTTGACCACTGTGGAGTCTGATCTTATACTATAGATTCATTGAGAAGATTCATTGTGGGGCTTGCCCGTAGCGTAGGAGAGAAGATTTTATGGAAGCACTTTCCATTGCCTTATTCGGCGGTTTTGCCGTTGAAGTAAACGGTGAACTGGTCTCCGCTTTTGAATCCAACAAGGTGCGCGCCTTGCTTGCCTATCTCACGGTCGAAGCAAGTGCCGAGGGCGCGCGTCCCCACCAGCGGTCGGTATTGGCCAGTTTGTTTTGGCCCGATTACCCGGAAGCTCTGGCGCGTACGAATTTGCGTCATGTGCTGCGCCAACTGCGCCAGACGTTGCCCGAGTTGGCTGGCGACCCGCCTTTGCTCTTGACTAGCCAGCAGACAATTCAGATCAACCCCGATTGTCGCTATGCGCTTGATGTGGCCAGGTTTGCCCAATTGTTGGCCGCAGCGCGCCGCTGCACGCAGGCGAACTGTCCAGACTGTCTCGCCTACTACCAAGAAGCCGCCCAGTTGTACCGGGGTGATTTTCTGGCTGGTCTCTCGCTCTATGCCAGTGAGCCATTTGACGAGTGGGCCGTCGTGCAGCGCGAAGGGTTCCATCGCCAAGCGTTGGAACTCTTCTTTACCCTGGCGGCCTACCAGGAAGAACAGGGTGACTTTGCACAAGCCCAACAGTACGCCCG
This sequence comes from Caldilineales bacterium, assembly GCA_038247295.1. GTDB lineage: Bacteria > Chloroflexota > Anaerolineae > Caldilineales > Caldilineaceae > JAPLGZ01. The sequence goes on from JBBRVA010000460.1 coordinate 2,641, forward strand.
CCGTCAGCTTGAACTAGAACCCTGGCGTGAAGAGGCGCACCGCCAGTTGATGCGCGTGCTGGCGCGCAGCGGCCAACGCAGCGCCGCCCTCGCCCAATATGCCCAATGTCGCAAAATCCTGGCTGCCGAGTTAGGCGTCGAGCCGGACGCCGAGACGGTAGCGCTGTATGAGCAGATCCGCAGTGGTAAGCTGGACAAGGGGACAAAGAGACAAGGAGACAGGGAAACAGGGAAACAGGGAGACAGGGCGACAAGGGGACAAGGAGATGAGGGCGCGGATCGCACCCTCGAAAATCAAAAATCAAAAATCGTAAATCACCACGATTGGGGCGAAGCGCCAACGAATACCTATTTCTACGGCCGCCAGTTCGAAAGCGAACAACTCAAACGCTGGCTCACCGGCGAGCTGCACCCAACGGCGCGCTTGCTCGTCGTACTGGGCATGGGTGGGATGGGCAAGACCAGCCTCGTCACCAACGTGGCGCGCGCACTGGCAGATGAGTATGCCTTTGTCTTCTGGCGCTCGCTGCTCAATGCGCCGCCGCTAACCGAACTCCTGCGCCCCTGTTTACACTTCCTTTCGCAACAGCAACTCGTTACCGTCCCCCCAACCTTGAATGAACAGTTGACCCTGCTCTTGGACTATCTCCGCCAGCAGCGTTGCCTGATCGTACTCGACAACGCCGAGAGCATCCTCGCGCCTGACCAGCCTGGCCAATACCAACCTGGCTACGAAGGTTATGGTCAGTTGATCGAGTGGGTGGCGCAACGCAACCATCAAAGCGCGCTTATTTTGACCAGCCGCGAACGCCCGCGCGGGTTGGATCGTTTGGAAGAGGATCTGCCTGTGGTCCACACTTTGCAGTTGCAGGGGTTGAGCGATGAGGCTGGGCATGCGATCCTCAAAACGCGCGGCCTGAGTGCGGAAGCCGCCGCAACCGCCAGCCTGGTGCAGCGCTACTCGGGCAATCCGCTTGCCCTGCGCTTGGTGGCGCGCACCATCCAAGATCTTTTTGATGGTGATCTGACTGCCTTTCTTGGGGATGATGCTCCGGTTTTTGACGATATTCGCACGGTGTTGCATCAACAATTTCAGCGTTTGACGCCGCTGGAACGGGAGATCTTAATCTGGCTGGCCGTTGAACGCGAAGGCGTGCCATTAACCACCCTACGCGACACCTTGTTTTCCCAGCCAACCCAACGCGAACTGTTGGAGGCGCTGAAGGGTTTACAACGGCGCTCCTTATTGGAGAAAATTGGCGCTGGTTTCACCTTGCAGAACGTAGTTACTGAATATGTAACCGACTATCTGATCGAACAGGCTTGCCGCGAATTTACAAGCGGTTCATTACAGCAACTCAGGCAACACAGTTTGTTGAAAGCGCAAGCCCAGGATTCGATTCGGCAGAGTCAGGAACGTTTGATTCTCGCCCCGGTTGCCCGCCACCTGGTGACACAGATGGGCAAAGCGCGGCTCGTCACCCATCTGCGCACCCTGCTGGATCAGTTGCGTGCGACGGCGGCCCACACCACTGGCTACGCGGCGGGCAATCTGCTCAATCTTTTGCTCCATTTGAAACTGGATGTGACGGGTTATGATTTCTCTGGGTTGGCCGTTTGGCAAGCCTACCTCTGTGATGCCGTGCTGCCGGCGGTCAACTTCACGGCGGCCAATCTAGCCCATACGGTCTTTTATGAAAATTTTGGGCAGGTGGAGGCCGTCGCCTTTAGCCCCGATGGCCAATATCTGGCGGCGACGCCTGGTGATGGCGGCATCCATCTGTGGTGCCTGGCAGATCGGACGCGCATAGAGGTTCTCTATGGCCATTCGGGCCTTATCTGGTCACTGGCATTCAGCCCGGATGGCCAATGGTTGATCAGCGCCGGCGTTGATCGCCACATCTGTTTGTGGGATGTTCGCGATCTGGCGCAGGGCGGCCACTTAGTGCGCAAATTGAGTGGGCATGAGGATATTGTGCGCAGTGTCGCCTTTCATCCCCACGGCCACACCATCGCCAGCGTGAGCGACTGCACAATCCGCCTTTGGGATCTCCCGTCGGGTCAAGTGCGGCATACCCTGCGCGGGCGCGCACAACAGCAGTGGGGCAGCGTTGCCTTTAGTCCCGATGGCACTTTACTCGCCACGGGCAGTATGGAGCAACACCTATGGCTGTGGGATGTGCAGAGCGGCGCGGCATTGCACGCCCTGCATGGCCACACGAACTGGGTGCGCAACCTGGCTTTTCGTCCAGACGGTAGGGTGCTGGCCAGCACGAGCAATGATAGCACCGTGCGCCTTTGGCAACTGGAGGCCATTCGCCAAAAGCCCACCTTTGACGTGGCGGGCGATGAGGATGTTTGCCAAATGCTGCCCGGCTATGATCACAATGCCTATCGTGTGCTTTACAGCCCCGATGGGCATTTGTTGGCGATCGCCGGCCACAGATCGGCCATTCGGCTTTGGGCGCCCAATGCGCCCAATGGCCCAACCTTGCACCGGACTTTGTTGGGGCATAGTGATCCCATCCTGGGGCTCGCTTTTCACACCAGCGGTAAAATGCTCGCCAGCAGCAGTATGGATCAAACCGTGCGGCTGTGGGATGTTGCCAGCGGCCAAACCTACGCTACGCTGCAAGGCTATAGCAATTGGCTGGTCGAGGTTGCCTTCAGCCCCGATGGCCGCACCCTGGCCAGCAGTGGGAGCGATGGCACTGTACAGCTCTGGACGGTCTCAAAAAATATAGAACCAAACAGTATCGCCCAGCAAACTGCCCAACCATCTAGTTCTCCAGCCGAGCAGGAGACACCCTTTGCACTCGACTTGGGCCACACTTTACGCGCCTATAAACAGACGATTCATGCGGTGGATTTCAGCCCAGATGGCACTTTGCTGGCCAGCGGCAGTAATACTGGCGTTGTGCAACTTTGGCACACGCACAGTGGTCAACGTATGCAAAGTTTGCCCGGCCACACCGATTTTGTGCGCGTCGTCCGGTTTAGCCCAGATGGGCAACAACTACTCAGTGGCGGGCGCGATGAGATTGTGCACCTCTGGGATGTCGCGCGCGGCATCGTCGTTCAACGCTTTCCGCAAACAACCTGGACGCGCGCTGCGGCCTTTCATCCCACTGGCAACCTGCTGGCAACCGGTGGTGATGATCGCCTCGTCTACCTCTGGGGGCGCACAGGAGATGGCTCCTTTGCCTTGGGGGCGCGGTTGACTGGTCATGCCGGCGCTATTTTCGGGATTGCGTTCAGCCCGGACGGCACCTGGCTCGCCACTTGCAGCGGTGATCGGACCATTCGTCTGTGGCAGCTAGTGCCTCCCCGTCCGACAGGTGAACCAGTTGCCCCTACCCTGGTGTGCGTGACGGTGCTTAAAGGCCACACCTCCTGGGTCAGATCGCTGTGCTTCACGCCGGACGGCCGCCAGCTCGTTAGTGGGAGTGATGATCGAACCGTGCGCGTCTGGGATATTGCCAGTGGTCAATGCCGCGCGACACTGGCCGGGCACATCAACAGTGTCCAGGGCGTTGCTATCGATCCCGCTGGTCAATGGCTGGTGACCTGTGCCCTCGACACCAAGATCAACGTCTGGCAATTGGAGAACGGCGCTTATCTAAACACCTATCGCCACCCTGGTCCCTACACCGGCATGAAGATCACCGGGGTCAGCGGGATCAGCGCAACCCAGAAGGCGACGATCAAGGCCCTGGGGGCAGTCGAGGAATGACAGGCGGAAGGGGTGACTAAGTTTGGCAAAGTCACCCCTTCCGCTTGTCGATCAACTAAAGTGCTTGCGTTCTGCTTACTTTGAGGCTATAATGAGCGCAGGCTACCTGTTTGGCCCGGCGCGTGCCGTGTAGGAGAAACCCCATGCCCCCAGAGACGACGCTGCGCATCCGCCAGCAAGCGCCCGTGTCCGGCCAATATCCCATTCGCTTGACCTTGCAGCGCCCCGGCCGGCCAGACCTGGAAGCCGAGGCCGTGCTCGAGTTCGCCCTGACGGCGCAG
>JBBRVA010000461.1:0-6640 GCA_038247295.1 Caldilineales bacterium
CTAGTACACTTGGGCGTAAGTAAGACAGTGAATCAGTAGGACAGTAGAACAGTGTTTGTACTGTCTCACTGTCCTACTGATTCACTACTGATTCACCGGAGAATAGTATGGTTATTTCCGCCCAAGTGTACTAGTGCAGGTGAGCCTAGCTATCAGTAGAGCATAGAGCATAGGTCTACGCACTATGCGCTATGCGCTACGCACTAAATTCAGTCCACCCCACCCAAACCGCAAACAATATTCTAACAAAAAATTAGCATACTTTTTGCACTTTGGGGTGCAAAAAGCTTATTTTCCACCAATCATAAATTTGCGTGGAAAATTTGCTTGCGGTATGATAGGGCACGTTAGCACTCACACGCTTAGAGTGCTAATTGACCCATCGTCGTTTAGATGAGTGCCTTTTAAATGAATTGCAAAGCAAAAACCAGTCTACCTTTTACGTAACCTTTAAGGAGGATCATTCTGATGAATCTCAAGCCGCTTGGTGACCGCCTGGTCATTCAACCTTCCGAACAGGAAGAGCAAACCACAACCGGTATTTTTCTGCCCGAAACGGCCAAGGAAAAGCCCCAGCAAGGTAAAGTCATCGCCGCTGGCCCCGGCGCCCGCAAAGAAGGTGGCGAACGGATTGCCATGGACGTCAGCGTTGGTGACACTGTGCTCTATGCCAAATATTCTGGCACCACCATCAAGCTCAATGGCAAAGAAATTCTGATCTTGAAAGAAACTGACGTACTGGCCATTGTCCAGTAATCAGTGCCAGGTCCTAATTAGTGCCAAATCATCTGTCTACACATAGTACAATTCAGTACCCGCGGCAAGCCAAACATAAATTTTGTTGGTCTGCGCAACAACGTTCGTTTATTTTAAAGGAGAAAGAAAAAAATGGCAAAGCAAATTGTCTTTGAAGATGCCGCACGTAAGAAATTGAAGGCTGGCGTCGATGCGTTGGCCAATGCTGTTAAGACCACGCTTGGCCCCAAGGGTCGCAATGTCGCCTTGGACAAAAAATGGGGCAGCCCCACCGTCACCCATGACGGCGTGACCGTAGCCAAGGAAATTGAACTGGAAGACCCGTTTGAAAACATGGGCGCGCAGCTTTTGAAAGAAGCCGCCACCAAGACCAACGATGTCGCTGGCGATGGCACTACCACCGCCACCGTTTTGGCCCAGGCAATTGTCAACGAAGGTCTGAAGAACGTTACCGCTGGTGCCAATCCGATGCAGATCAAGTGGGGCATCGAAGCTGGCCGCGACGCAATCGTCAAGGCGTTGAAGGAAATGGCCACCCCCGTTTCGGGCAAGTCCGGCATCGCCCAAGTCGCCAGCATCTCCGCTGCCGACAAGAAAATTGGTGACTTGCTCGCCGAAGTGATGGATCGCGTTGGCAAAGATGGCGTCATCACCGTCGAAGAGAGCAAAGGCCTGGAATTCGAGACCGAGTATGTCGAAGGTATGCAGCTTGACCGCGGTTACCTGAGCCCCTACTTCGTCACCAATTCCGAGCGCATGGAAGCCGAAATCGCCGCTCCTTATATTTTGATCACCGACAAGAAGATCAGCAGCGCGCAGGATATTGTGCCCGTGTTGGAGAAGCTGGTCCAAATTGGCAAGCGCGAAATCGTAATTATTGCCGAAGATGTCGACGGTGAAGCGTTGGCCACGTTGGTTTTGAACAAACTGCGCGGTATGGTCAATGCGTTGGCGATCAAGGCCCCTGGCTTTGGTGACCGCCGCAAGGCCATGTTGGCCGACATTGCCATCCTCACCGGTGGCCAGGTCATTACCGAAGAATTAGGCCGCAAGCTAGAAACTGTCATGTTGGATGATCTGGGTCGCTGTGACAAAATTGTCAGCACCAAAGATGCCACCACGATCGTAGGCGGCGCGGGCGACACGGATGCCATCAAGGGCCGCATCAGCCAGATTCGGGCCGAATCCGAAGCCAGCACCAGCGATTACGATCGCGAAAAACTGCAAGAGCGCCTGGCCAAATTGGCCGGTGGGGTTGCCATCGTGCGCGTCGGTGCAGCTACCGAGACCGAATTGAAGGAAAAGAAGCACCGCGTCGAAGATGCCTTGAGCGCCACCCGCGCTGCGGTCGAAGAAGGTATTGTCCCCGGTGGTGGTGTGGCGTTGATCAACGTCATTCCGGCCCTGGATGGCCTGAAACTGGAAGGCGATGCCGCGACCGGCGTCCGCATTCTGCGCCGCGCGCTCGAAGAACCAATGCGCATGATCGCTCAAAATGCCGGCCTGGACGGCCCCGTCGTGATCGAGAAGGTGCGCGGTCTGCATGCCGAGGGCAAGAAGACCACCGGTTATGATGTGATCGCCAACGACTATGTGGACATGCTGGAAGCCGGTATTATTGACCCGGTGAAGGTAACCCGCAGCGCCGTCGAAAACGCCTGCTCGATTGCAGCCATGATTCTGACCACCTCTGCTTTGATCACCGACATCCCAGAACCGGAGAAGGCTCCGGCGGGCGGTGGTGGCGGCATGGGCGGCATGGGCGGCATGGACATGTAATTCAATTAATAATTGTCAATACAACATTGACAATTATTAGTGGTTGGTGGCGGCTGCGATTATTGCAGCGCCACCACCAAAAGGAGCGCCGAGACAACTCGGCGCTCCTTTTTTGTCATCAGAACTATTTTGCTTTTACTTTGGCCTTTCGAAGTCACGATGGTACAATGTAGCCACATCTATGTAGCTACAAGAGTAGAGGAGGATAATATGCCTCAGGTTGGTATACGTGAATTAAAAAATCAGGCGCCGGAAATTATGCGGACGGTGCGCGAGCAAGGCATTGAGTACATTGTCACCTATCGAGGTGAGCCGGTGGCAGTCTTGCTGCCCTTAAAGAAAGATTTGCACCAAGCCTCAGCAGAAACAATTGTAAATTCCACCCAACCGAGCCCCGAACTTTTGATAGAACTAGATCACTTACTAGCACAAGGAGAGCAACTACGGCCCAAGAACCGCCAAGCACTGGAGTTGATGCGTACTTGGTTAACGGAGCCAGATAAAGACGGTGAAGCCTGGTGGGATGAATTTAATGCTGAATTGCAACGCAACCGTTTAACTTTCCAACCGCGATGAGTGCTCTGTTACGCTATGTTCTAGATACAAACACGATCTCGGCCCTGGTGCATCGAGTACAGCCTGCCGTACAACAGTTCAACCAACAAATGGGTAGTAATGCCATTTTTCTACTCTGCCCGGTTGTCTGGTATGAGATGCAACGTGGTTTGCTACGTGTGAAAGCCACCCATAAATTGCAAATGTTCGAGCAATTAGCTACCACCTTTGATTGGGGCGAAATTGAGCAAGCAGACTGGCAATTGGCGGCAGCAACCTGGCCGCAGATGGTCACCTTGGGTCAACAACCCAGTGATGCAGATTTGCTGATCGCGGCCTTCGCCGCGCGGCATGAGGCTATATTGGTGACGCAAAATCTGCGGCATTTTCAACCATTAAGCATACTTTTGAATTTTCCGATTCAAACCTGGATATAACCCTTATGACCTTACCAACCCGTACCGAAGCTATCGCCTTGCTCCATGAATGGGTGCAATCCGCGAGCTTGCGCCGCCATATGCTGGCGGTGGCAGCGGCGCTACGCGCCTATGCTCGCCATTTCAACCAAGATGAAGACCTGTGGGGACTTACCGGTCTCTTCCATGATCTCGATTACGAGCGCTACCCGGATATGGATGACCCGGTCAACGGCCACCCGCGCGCCGGCTTGCGTCTCTTCGCCGAACGGGGCTATCCAGCCGAGTTGATCCACGCCGTACAGGCGCATGCCACCTTTTTGGGTGTACCCAGCGAGTCGCGGCTCGACAAGACGCTGCTGGCTTGCGACGAGTTGACCGGACTGATTCAGGCGTGCGCTTATGTGCGGCCCGACAAAAATTTACGCAATGTGGAGCTAAGCTCGGTCAAGAAGAAGTGGAAAGACAAGGCTTTTACAGCGGCCATCAATCGACCCGAAAATATGCACTTTATCGAAGCGCTGGGCGTACCTTTCGATGAACATGTGCTGCGTGTGCTGGATGCGATGAAGGGGATCGCAGATGAGTTAGGCGTTGGCGGCACGAATGACGCAAGTGCTTGAACCGCGGATCTGGCTCGGTCCGTTCCCGTGCCGTTGATGGGTGCAATACACAAGTATTTACAATTCGATCGCGCTTTGCACCGTGTTGAGCAACACTTGTGTATTATAGGGCTTGGATAAAAATTGCGTTGAACCCAGGCGCAACAAATGGTTGGTCGTCTCTGGCTCGTTATAGCCAGAGGAGAGAACGATCCTCACACCCGGATCGATGGCGCGCAGGGCGTAGAAAGTCTCTTCGCCGTTCATGACTGGCATTTTCATATCCAATAACACCAGGTCAATTTCGGACTGATGGCGTTTAAATTTTTCTACGCCGTCGCGACCGTTGGCGGCGAGAAAAACTTTGATCCCTTCTGTAGTCAAAATATCACTGATGCCTTCACGAACAGGCGCTTCGTCATCCACCACCAAGATGGCGCTCGTGCTGGTAGCACTGGAGGGTGTCCGCACAGGGATTATGGGAATCGCTGCTTCACTGGCAGGGAAGAGCAGGGTAAAAGTGGTGCCAACACCTGGCATACTTTCTACTTTGAGCCCACCTTGGCATTTTTGCACAATTCCCAACGTAGCCGATAGCCCCAGGCCGCTCCCCCGCTTCTTGGTCGTGAAATAGGGTTCAAAGATACGCGCCAAGGTTGCTGCGTCCATACCGATGCCATTGTCAATCACCTTGAGATAGACATAGCGCCCAGGGGCCATCGCTTCAATCCCTCGATAGCCGGTGCTCTGCTCGGCAGCGACAGAAGTTTCACCCGTTTCGATAATAATGCGGCCATGCTCGGTCTCGATCGCCTCGGCGGCGTTGATCACCAGGTTCATGATCAACTGCTGGGCCTGGCCGCGATCAATTTCAATCGTCGCCAAGTTAGAGATCAGTGAAAGTTGCAGACGGGTGTGCTTGGGCAAGAAAGTCTCCATCAGACCCAAGTTGTCTTTCACCAACTCGTTGAGATCTAGTGCTTCGACTTCAAAGGCGCCCAAGCCGGTATACGCGCGCAATTGACGGGTAAGACCGGCCATCAGTTCGGCCGATTTGATGGCTTTTTCGATATGCGTACGCGCCGGGTCATCGAGCGATAACTTGCGCAACGCCACCGAGGTCTGGGCAAGAACACCAGTGAGAAGATTGTTAAAATCGTGAGCAATACCGCCGGCCAGCAGGCTAATATGTTCAGAGCGTTGCGCCAGAAGCAGCAACCGTTCCGCCCGTTTGCGTTCAGTGATATCGCGGTTGACACCGACAATGCCCATACGTTGGCCGTTACTATCCCAAATGTAAGCAACAGAGGCGAGAATATCGATCGGCGTGCCATCTTTGCGGCGGTGGATCTGTTCACCGCTCCAGAAGCCATCACGCTCCAACTTTTGCAATAGCGCAATCCGATCGGTGCCGGGATACTCAACGCCCAAAACCTGGCCAAAGGGTTGCCCGATCACTTCGGCAGCCGTCATGCCATATAATTCCTCGGCGGCTCGATTCCAGCTTTCAATCCTAAAGCTCATATTGGTGGAGATAATTGCATCTGACACACTTTGCACCAGGTTGGCTTGATAGCGGATCGTCTCGACCGCCTTGCGCCGCTCGGTCAGGTCGCGCACAATTGTCACGATGAAGCCATCTTCTTCACCGGCTTGGGCGAAGATAAAGCTCATCTCGACCTGCAATGACTGGCCATTCTTGCGTCGAATCAGCGCTTCTCGAATCGAGACCGTTTCGGTTTGCTGTAATTGGCGGAGCTCATGCACCAAGTTTTGGTAAGGCTCGGCTAGAACCTCACCCAGGGTGAGCAACAACACTTCCTCCGTCGCATAACCGATCAACTGCTGAAAAGCCGGGTTGGCATTAAACAAGCGCTGTGTTTGGGGTTCGATCAAGACAATACCAATCGGCGCTTGCGCAATTAGGCTCCGGTAGCGTTGCACACGCCGCTGCGCCAGTTGCAGCGCCGCCTGAAGTAGCGTTATCTCATCGGCCTCTGTTGCTACGCCGTCGTAATGTGGATCGTTCATGCGCTTCCCTTCAAAAACCATTGATTCAATCGCATCCACTTCGCTTTAATCCTTGACGAGGATGTGGTCGATAAGTTACGTGTTAGTCGTAGCAGCTTTTCGGCTATGTGAGCGATATAGGCACTAGGTAAGATATCACTTTTTTATTCTTAATTGTGTTACATAAGGTTTGCAATTTGCAACTGGATCGCTGTGTGTTTCGGGATCGTCCTTCAATGACTGTTGAAAAGCCTAGGGCAACGAACCGAATAGGTTGCGAAAGTCACCTTGATCAGTTAAAATAAAGCCATACCAGCAACGATTTCCATTGCATCGAGGGCTGGAAGTTACACCTATTCAGGGGAATAAATCCGATGCCTTCGCCATTTCCAGGAATGGATCCCTATATCGAAACGCCACGCACCTGGTCGGATTTTCATAACGACCTTGCCGGTGAAATACGCGCCGAGTTAAATCGGCGAATTCGGCCAGCCTATTACGCCGGGTTGATCCCGTATGTGA
>JBBRVA010000462.1:0-6638 GCA_038247295.1 Caldilineales bacterium
AATGTCGAATAAGAAAATGGTCAAACCGATCACGAACAGAAGCCAGGTATAGAGACCCGCCGTCACGATCTGCTGGGCAAAGATCAGGGCATAAATTAGCACACCAAATCCAGTCCAGCGTAAGGTGGGGTTTGCTGGATCGCGCACCACCAGGTAGAAACCGAGCCAGGTGATCAGCGCAAAGAAGAGAATATAGACCACCAACATATCGTTGCCTTGCGTAGTGATCAGTAAGCAGTGATCAGTTGTCAGTACACAACTGATCACTGCTTACTAGTTACTGATTACACAGCCCGCTGCACCGCGTAATGCTCTTGCAAGCTACGCACACTCAACTCTTTTTGACGGAGAGCACGGATGCCACTGACGGCTGCTTGTGCGGCTGAAAGCGTCGTGATCAGCGGGATCTCCATGCGTGTCGCCAATGTGCGAATTTTTGCGCCATCTTCACGCGCGTTGGGGCCGAGTGGTGTATTGATGATCAGGTGAATCTTGCTGTCGCGCATCGCTTCGAGCGTGCTATAGCCGGCTTCACTGCTCTTTTCTAAGCTGGCCTTTTCCAAAATCGTGACTGGTGTGCCGGTGTCGGCAATCAAATCACCGGTGCCGGCGGTCGCATAGATGGTGAAACCCAGGCGGTGCAGATCGCGCGCAATCTTTACCGCGCCACCTTTGTCGTAGTCGTTGACCGTAATCAGCACACCGCCGCTTAAGGGCAGACCGGTACCGGCGCCCAACTGGCTTTTGGCGAAGGCGTGACCAAAGCTGGCGGCGTGGCCCATCACTTCGCCGGTGGAGCGCATCTCGGGGCCCAACAAGGTGTCGATGCCGGTGAATTTCTTCCACGGCAACACGGCTTCTTTGACAAAGAAGCCGTCCAGCACCGGTTCGGCGGTCAGCCCCAATTCAGCCAATGTCTTGCCGGCCATCACCTTGGCCGCAATTTTGGCCAGTGGCACGCCCGTTGCCTTGCTGACAAAAGGCACAGTGCGGCTGGCGCGGGGATTGACTTCCAACACGTAGACAACATCATCCGTGATCGCATACTGGACATTCATCAGGCCACGCACGCCCAAGCCCATGCCCAGCTTTTCCGTGTACTCGCGGATAATATTCAGATGATATTGGCTGATCTTGTAGGGCGGCAGCACGCAGGCGCTGTCACCGCTGTGGATGCCCGCCTCTTCGATGTGCTGCATAATGCCGCCAATCACCACGCGTTCGCCGTCACAGATCGCATCAACATCGATTTCGTAGGCATCTTCCAGAAATTGGTCGATCAAAATCGGGCGATCTTGGGCCACGCTAACGGCCTCGATCATGTAGCGGCGCAACGCAGCATCATCATCGACCACTGCCATGCCACGTCCGCCCAAGACATAGGAAGGCCGCACAACAATCGGATAACCAATTTCCTGAGCGACAACAACCGCTTCATCCGGCGTGCGCGCCATGCCGTGGTCTGGCGCGGGGATATCCAGACGTTCCAATAATGCGCCGAAGAGATCGCGGTCTTCAGCCAGATCAATCGCATGCGGCGACGTGCCTAAGATCGGCACGCCTGCCGCGTGTAAGCGCGCGGCCAGGTTCAATGGCGTCTGGCCACCAAACTGAACGATCACACCGGCGAGGAGCGAGTTATCCTGCGTCTCCCGCTCTCCCTCTCTCCCCGCCTCGCGGTCAACGATGTTCAGCACGTCTTCTAGCGTTAAAGGCTCAAAATACAAGCGGTCACTCGTGTCGTAATCCGTACTGACCGTTTCTGGATTACAGTTGACCATAATGGTTTCGTAGCCCAATTCTTGCAGGGCAAAGCTGGCGTGGCAGCAGCAGTAATCAAACTCAATCCCTTGCCCGATGCGGTTAGGTCCACCGCCCAAAATGATTATCTTGGGTCGATTGGTGGGCGGCGCTTCGCTGGCGCTTTCATAACTGCTGTAGAGATAGGGTGTGTACGACTCAAACTCCGCCGCGCACGTATCCACCTGGTGATAAGTGGGGAGAACGTTGAGGTTGTGGCGCAGGTGGCGGATGTCGTTTTCGGTAATTGGTAATTGGTAATTGGTAATTGGGGGAGTAGCATCTAATCCCCAATTACCAATTACCAATTTCTCGTTTACAATTCTTGCTAACTGGCTATCACTAAACCCCAGCCGCTTGGCCTGGCGTAAGGTCTCGGCATCCAGATGAGTCAACGTGCGCTCAAATTCGATGATCTCAGCGATCTGGGCGACAAACCACGGATCAAACTGCGTCAGTTGGCAAACAGTGGCTGTGCTGTCGCCGCGTTTAAGCGCTTCGTAGACCGCGAAGAGCCGATCCCGATTGGGGATACGCAAGAGATCATGCAACTCCACATTGGCCTCATAGCCTTTGATGTGGCCGCTGGCGTCACGTTCCAGTGGACCAAAGCCGTCGCGGCCGATCTCCAGGCTGCGAATGCCCTTTTGTAATGCTTCTTTAAAGGTGCGCCCCATCGCCATCGCTTCGCCCACCGACTTCATCTGTGGACCCAGCACGCGGTCAACACCGGGGAATTTCTCGAAGGCCCAGCGTGGGATCTTGACGACCACATAGTCAATCGACGGCTCGAAAGCGGCCACCGTCTGCTGGGTGATGTCATTCTTGAGCTCATCCAACGTATAGCCAACGGCCACTTTGGCGGCCAGTTTGGCAATCGGGAAGCCCGTAGCTTTGGAGGCGAGCGCGCTCGAGCGCGAGACGCGGGGATTCATTTCGATGATCACCACGCGCCCGGTTTGGGGGTCAACCCCGAATTGCACATTGCTGCCGCCCGTTTCCACACCCACCGCACGCATGACAATCCGCGCCTGGTCGCGCAGCCGTTGGTACTCTTTATCGGTCAACGTTTGGGCCGGCGCAACGGTGATGCTGTCGCCGGTATGGACGCCCATCGGGTCCAGGTTTTCGATCGAGCAGACGACGACAAAGTTATCGGCGCGGTCGCGCATCACTTCCAACTCATATTCTTTCCAACCGATCAACGACTCTTCGATCAGCACGGTGTGGACCGGGCTTTCGCGCAGCCCCCAGGCGACTTTTTCGTCAAACTCTTCGGGTGTAAAGACCGTGCCGGCGCCGCTGCCGCCCAGCGTAAAGCTGGGACGGACAAAGATCGGATAGCGACCGAGCTCTTCGCGCGCGATGCGATGGGCCTCTTCCAGGTTGTGGGCGATGCCACTGCGCGGCGATTCAAGCCCGGCGGCGGTCATTGCATCTTTAAAAAGGGCGCGATCTTCGGCCACCTGGATCGAGCGCAAATTAGCCCCAATCAGTTCGACGCCATATTTTTCGAGCACACCAGCTTCGGCCAGGGCGACGGACAAATTCAATCCAGTCTGGCCACCCACCGTGGGCAACAGTGCATCCGGGCGTTCTTTGGCAATAATCTTTTCGAGCACGTCGACCGTAAGCGGCTCGATATAGGTGGCATCAGCCAGTTCTGGGTCGGTCATAATCGTGGCCGGGTTGGAATTGACCAGCACCACGCGATAGCCTTCTTGGCGCAAGGCTTTGCACGCCTGCGCCCCAGAATAGTCGAATTCACAGGCCTGACCAATCACAATCGGTCCAGAGCCGATGATGAGAACGGATGAAATGTCGGTTCGTTTTGGCATAGTGATTTATATAGATTAGTTGTAAGAATGCTTACTTTGATAGTTGAAATTTCTGGTACACTATAAATGTACTGACTGGGTGGCCGTGTGACCTGAAACCGCGCAAGCGACGTGTCTATGGCATTATGGCGTAAGCCTTCCCCAGTCATTTTTATTTTTTGTGGATTTGTTGGTTCATAATTGTCTCGATTTCGATCCAGGTGATTAAGCGTGTTGGTTCTGCTTGGCGTTGCAAAACTGCTCTGGCCAATAAATCTGCCCGTGAACCTTTTACGTTACGAAATAGGATAAAACCTGCATCTACATCCGGTTTCTCCTGACGTAGTAATGGTAGTAAGAAGTTTTTGATCGTCCCTTCAATTTGGTCCCCTGTATAATCGCGATCAATGAGAACTTGGTTGACCCCACGCAAGTTTCCCCGCATGGCAATATAAACGAAGAGCGCCATGACACGGTAGGTAAGATGCTTATCTCCATATTGATCTTGCAAGAATCGCCTGGTTACTTGTTTGATCTTGGCCGAGATCAAATAGGATTTTGTCATTCCATTTGATATAGCTACGACACTGTCGGTATTCCAGTGCTCCACTTTGGCGCTATATCGACATATACGATCACAGCTTGTGCTCACAGCTTATGCTTGGATTGGATAATTCCGCAAAATCCGGCGTGCCACCACCATTTTATGCACTTCGTCCGGTCCATCATAAATGCGGGCGGCGCGTTCGTGGCGATACCAATAGGCGAGGGGTGTATCATCCGTCATGCCCAAGGCACCGTGGGTTTGGATGGCACGGTCGAGCACTTGCTGTAAGATGTTGGCGACAAAAAACTTGATCGTCGAAATTTCAACCCGCGCCGCGGCCGCACCTTTATGATCGATCATCCAGGCGGCATGCAACACCATCAAGCGGGCGGCGTCGATCTCGGCGCGGCTTTCGGCGATCCAATTCTGCACCGTCTGCTGGTCACTGAGCATGGCGTGCGAAGATAGCCGGCGGCGGGTGGCTTGGCGACACATGAGATCCAACGCGCGCTCGCAGATGCCGATCCAGCGCATGCAATGATGGATGCGCCCGGGTCCGAGCCGTTCCTGGGCAATCTGAAAACCAGCGCCTTCCTCGCCCAATAAATTGGCTTGCGGCACACGACAATTCTCGAAGACAACCTCCGCATGGCTGGCATGATCGCTGCCCGTTTCGCCCATCACCGAGATGTTGCGCACAATTCTGTAACCAGGTGTATCAGTCGGCACGATAATCTGGCTGGCACGTTGGTGGCGGCTGGCGTGACCGGGGTCGGTCATCGCCATCACAATGGCGACGGTTGCCCCATCCGCAGCCGTGCTAAACCACTTATGGCCGTTGATCACATAATCGTTGCCATCCTTCACCGCCGTCGTGTCCATCAAGGTTGGGTTGGAGCCTGGATTTTCCGGTTCGGTCATGCAGAAGCAACTGCGGATCTCGCCGCGCGCCAGCGGCTCCAGCCATGTCCTCTTTTGCTCGGCGCTGCCAAACTGATGCAAGATTTCCATATTGCCCACATCGGGCGCCTGGCAGTTGAACACATAGTGGCCCAGGGGACTGCGCCCCAATTCCTCACTGATGTGGGCATATTCGGCCAGGGTCAGACCCAAACCGCCATAGTGGACGGGCAACCAGGGCGCCCATAGCCCGGCCGCTTTCACCTGCGTGCGCCTCTCCACCAGCGTCGGCAACAGATCACGAAACTCACCGTTGAGAAAGGCTGGCTCTAGTGGAATCAGTTCGCGCGTGACAAAGGCGCGAATGCGTTCGAGCAGGGGTTCGATATGGGGGGGCAGGCTAAAATCCATGATACCTCCGCTTAGCTAAGTAGTTTGTTTTGGGCGCGCAACGATGCCCTTACATGCGGCTCTCGTGCCAAATATGTTATTATATTTGGAAGCAGGGTGAAAGCTTAAAAATTGATCACGGTAAACAAAGTTATCCGCCGCGTTTTGGATTAAATTTTATAGGGAGATAGGTAGACAGGTAGACAGGTAGACAGGTAGATAGGTAGACAAGTAGCTGCAACCTGTTTCCCTGTTTCCCTGTCTACCTATCTCCCTATCTACACAATGCCTGCGGCCTACAGACATAACGAAAGGAGTTTTAGCGTGGCCCAAGAAACAATTTTCAGTAAAATTATCCGGCGTGAAATTCCGGCCGAGATTCTTTATCAGGATGAATTGGTGACGGCGTTCCGGGACATCCATCCGCAGACGCCCACGCATATTTTGATTGTGCCAAACAAGTTGATCCCAACGGTCAATGACGTGACAGCGGAGGATGAGGCTGCGCTAGGGCGACTGTTTACAGTAGCGGCTCAGCTAGCCACACAGGAAGGGATTGCGGAGAACGGCTACCGATTGGTGGTAAATTGTGGGCGAGATGGCGGACAAGAAGTTTACCACCTCCACATGCATCTGCTGGGCGGGCGTCGAGTAGGGCCGTTGGTGGCACGCTAAGTTTGTTTAACATTTTTTTTAAGGCTAACCCACTGCAACAGAACCCAGTGGGTGCCCGAAAACAGCAGATGAGAGCAGGGACAAATCTGCTGTTTTCTGAACCTGTTGTAGTGTTGGATAGAAAATCAGAGCGAGCCTGAATCGTTAACACATTAGGGATATTGGTGGCATAGATGGCATTTACGGTGCGTGACTTTCATGACCTAGTTGAAATTTTGGAAAATGAACCGGCCTGGCGGGCAGAAATTCGTCGTCTGGTGCTTACCGATGATATCCTCACCCTACCCCAGGCAGTGCGCGACCTCACGGCATCTGTGCGAGAAATGAGTGACCTACAACGTCAGCATGAAGCGCGTTTTGAACGCGTTGAAACGGACATTGTTGATATAAAAACCGATGTGTCACAACTCAAGACGAGTGTTGGCAAGCTTGAGACGGGTGTTGGCAAGCTTGAGACGGGTGTTGGCAAGCTTGAGACGGGTGTTGGCAAGCTTGAGACGGGTGTTGGC
>JBBRVA010000463.1:0-6626 GCA_038247295.1 Caldilineales bacterium
CCTTCGCTGGCTCCGGCACCACCGGCGCAGTGGCGCACAAAATGGGGCGGCGTTGGATCATGGTCGAGTTGGGCGAACATTGCCACACCCACATTATCCCGCGCCTGCAAAAGGTGATCGACGGCGCGGACAAAGGCGGCATCACTGCCGCGGTCGATTGGCAGGGCGGCGGCGGCTTTCGCTACTTCCGGCTGGCTCCCTCCTTGCTCGAAAAAGATCATTGGGGCAACTGGGTGATCAACAAACAGTACAACGCTGCTATGCTGGCCGAGGCCGCTTGCAAGCTAGAAAATTTCACCTATGCGCCCAGCGAAACGCACTACTGGCAACACGGCCATTCCACCGAAACCGATTTTATCTACGTGACGACGCAAACCCTGACCCACGCCCAGTTGCAGGCATTGAGCGAAGAAGTCGGGGCGCAACGCACGCTGCTTGTGCTCTGCGCCGCCTATCGCGCCTTTGCCGGTGATCTCTATCCCAACTTGACGATCAAGAAAATTCCGCACGCGGTGCTGGCGCGCTGTGAATACGGCCATGATGATTACAGTTTACAAGTGGAGAATTTGCCGGTGCAAGCGCCCGTGGCAAACAACCCAGTTTTTGCCGAAAACCCGGTTGCTGAGGACGAAGCTACCGCGCGCCAGGCGCGCCAGATCGGTTTGTTTGGAGAACAAAACCCATAATGCCGTTCAGGGAGCACGCCCCGTGCGGGTCTCGCCTGGGCAAGACCCGCACGGGGCGTGCTCCCTGAACTCGGGTCAAAGACGTAAAGCCAAGTTTGTCCAAATTGGCCACGCACCGCGTGACCAATCGAAGGAGCATTCGGCATGAACAAACAAGTTAACGCCATCAGCGGGCGGCTCAGCCTGCGCCCACCGCAGCGTCACTCGCTGGAAATTCTCGATCGGGTGATGGAGATTGCCCAGCCGCACAAAAACGGCGATGCGGCCACGGCGCTGGCTACGATCGGCAGCGAATTTCCCACCGTTACTAGTTTTGAGCGTGACTTTCCATCGCTTTGTTTTGCCCTGGCCACTGGCGTGGGCAAAACTCGGCTGATGGGCGCGTTTATCAGCTATCTCTATCTCGCGCACGGCTTGCGCAACTTCTTTGTGCTCGCGCCCAATCTCACCATCTACAACAAGCTGATCGCCGACTTCACGCCTAACACCCCTAAATATGTCTTCAAAGGCATTGCCGAATTTGTCACCACGCTGCCGATCATCGTCACCGGCGACAACTATGAAAGTGGCGCCGGCGCGCGCCCCACGCTCTTTAGCGGCTATGGCAACGAGATCACCGTTAACATTTTCAACATCTCTAAGATCAACGCCGAAGTGCGCGGTGGCAAATCGCCGCGCATCAAACGGCTCTCGGAATATATTGGCGATAGCTATTTCAACTATCTAGCGGAATTACCGGATCTAGTCCTGATCATGGACGAATCGCACCGTTATCGGGCCAGCGCCGGGGCCCGCGCGATCAATGAACTCAAGCCGATTTTAGGGCTGGAACTGACCGCCACGCCCTTTGTGGAAACGAGCAGCGGCGCGATCCCGTTTAAAAATGTAATCTACGACTATCCATTGGCCAAAGCGTTACAAGATGGCTTTGTCAAAGAGCCGGCGGTGGTGACGCAGAAAAACTTCCAGCCACAAAACTATAACCGCGCAGAGTTAGAGCAGATCAAACTCGAAGATGGCATCCGTTTGCACGAAAGTGTCAAGGTGGAGTTAGAGACATATGCTCGCCAGACGGGCAACAAAATTGTCAAGCCCTTTATGCTGGTGATTGCACGCGACACCACGCACGCCAAAGCGCTGTTGGATCTGATCCAATCTGAGGAATTTTTCGAAAATCGCTACGCCAATAAAGTGCTGCAAGTCGATTCAACCACCAAAGAAGAAGAGGTGGTCGAGCGCTTGCTGGCCGTCGAAAGCCCCGCCGAACCAACCGAGATCGTAATCCACGTCAACATGCTCAAAGAGGGCTGGGATGTGACCAATCTCTACACGATTGTGCCGCTGCGCGCGGCTAATGCGCGGATTCTGATCGAGCAGTCGATTGGCCGCGGTTTGCGCCTGCCCTTTGGCAAACGCACGGGTGTCAAAGCGGTAGACCGACTCAACATCGTCGCCCACGACAAATTCCAAGAGATTGTCGACGAGGCCAACCGGCCCGATTCTGTGATCCGGTTGGAACAAGTCTTTCTGGATCCGAGCGAACGGGCGCAGCGGACAACGGCACTAATCGCCACGCCCACGATTGCCAGCCAGTTGAATAGTCAGCCGGCGGCCACCACATCCGCCACTGAGATGGCAGGGGCCATTGCGCCGCCGGCCATCTTTAATACGCCCGTCGCCCGCCAAGTGGCCGGGTTGGCCTACCAGGCAATCCAGCGGCGCGAATCGTTGCCTTCATCCGCCTATCTGCAACAGACAGAAGTTATGCAGGCCATTGTGCGCGAAGTGCAAGCGGCATACATAACGCCCGTTCAGCCGACTTTGCCAGGGTTGCCAGCCGAGCCGGTGCCTGATTTCCTCGCCATCGTTACCCAAGCGGTGGCCCAGGTGCAGCAGCTGACGATTGACATTCCGCGTATTGTGGTGGCACCCATCGGCGAGGTATCGATTGGCTTTGATGCCTTTGTGCTCGATACGCGCAACGTGCATTTTCAACCGGTCGCCCGCGACTTGTTGATCCAAAGCTTACAAACCAATCACCAAGAAGCGCTTAGGATGGGCAATCGAGTAGCAGCGGAAGCGCGGCGCGAAGATTATCTAGTGCGCCAACTCGTTGATTTCCCAGATATTGCGTACGACGATCAAGCTGATCTGCTCTATGAACTGGCCGGGCAGATGGTACGCCATCTGGAAAGCTATCTGACCGATGCCGAAGCGGTGTTGAATGTGCTGCGTTATTATCAACGCCAATTAGCGCAGCTCATTCACGCCCAAATGCAGCAACATCGCTGGGAGAAAACCACGGGCTATGCGGCAACGGTTACGCGCGGCTTCATGGCGTTACGCGCGAGTGCGTTTACCGCGCCCGCCGACCAACCCGTGCAGGATTTCCATGTGCCTCCATCCGATCGCAGCCGGATTGCCCAGCTTGTCTATGGCGGCTTCCATCGCTGTCTCTATCCCGTACAGAAATTCCAGTCTGACGCCGAACGTAAGCTGGCCATTATTTTAGATCGCGAGGCCGAGAAGTGGTTCAAGCCCGCGCTAGGCCAGTTTCAAATTTATTATCAGGCAGGCATTGAGCAAAAGGAATATCAGCCCGATTTTGTGGCCGAGACCGCAGCCGGCATCTATCTGCTAGAACCAAAGGCGAGCAATGAGTTGGGAAGCGCTGATGTTCTGGCAAAACAGGAAGCGGCCATCACTTGGTGTAAACATGCCACGAATCACGCGCTAGCTCACGGTGGTAAACCATGGCGATACCTACTAATTCCGCACAACGTCATTGCCGACAACATGACGTTGGCAGGTCTAGTGGCGCAATATTAGAGCAATTGACCACTTATTTACGTCATCCTCGACTAGTGGTATTATATCCACATACGTCTCCTTATCGATCATCATCAACGAGCATTGTATGCCTCAAGCGAATACCGTCACTTAAACTTTGTACGCTTGGATGGCTGAATTTTGTTGCGAGGAAATAAAATGAAACGATGGCTTGTATGTTTCCTAATTTGTGGCGCCTACCTGTGGCCGACAACGCTTTATGCGCAAAACGCGCCGGTAGGCATCGACCCGCCAGCATTGCAGGTGGTGGGCAACATTGATCAAGCTCCGTTAACCGCCAGCTTGATCATTACCACCTCCCAGCCGGTCAGCAATGTGCGTATGTTTATCTCAGATTTTCAGGACGCCACCGACGATAACCGCACACGCGATCCGCTGCCGGCCAGCAGCGTGACGTTGATACCATCGTCCGGCTACGAGAACTTAGCCGCCAATACGTTCACGCAGATTATCTTGCAAATTGCTGCGCCAGCCCAGGCGGGCATCTATACAGGCACGCTGACGTTGCGCTGGGATAGTGAGCCGGCCGGCAAGTTGGTCGTGCCCCTCACCATAGTCGCACGCGCCGACCCCACCCTAGCCTTACAAGACCCGACACAGATCACGATGAAGGCGACGCAAGGCACCAATGTCGTGCGCCGCGTGGTCTTGCACGAAGCGACCAATGGCTCACCTTTAACCAAGGTGCAAAGTCTAACCCAAGACCTGGTCGCCATTGATGGCGCTGGTGTGCTGGCTGCATCCCAAATCAACGTCAGCTTGCCTAGCCAACAGATTGCTGGCGGCGGATTCTTAACGGCAACTGTAAATATTAATCTACAAGGCGCACCCGCCGGCACCTACACTGGCAACTTACTCTTTTTTGCCGAACATGGCGCCCCCCTCGCGCTGCCGATGACAGTCAATGTGCGGCATGGTTGGTTTTGGCCATTCATTGTGATGCTGCTCGGTGTCGGCTTGGGTGTGATTTTGACCGGCTATCAAACGCGCGGCAAAGTGCGCGATCAATCGATCATCCGCCTGGCAGCGCTGCGCCAGGCGATCCAGGATGATGCCCAACTGAAAGACTTTTTCGGTTCACGCCTGATGCCCACCCTGGAGGATGCGGAGGCCACCCTGCGCCGAGAAAATTGGGACGCGGCCACAGCCAGCCTCGATCAAGCGGAATTGTATGTACGGCGCTGGCGGGCGAACCGCGCCGCCTGGCTGGATCAATTCCAGTATCTGCGTGAGAAATTAATGCCGCGCATCGAGGGCAATGCCATTGTGCTGCGTAAGCTGCAACAACAGGCCGCAACGATCTTGGCCGAAGCGGCGGATTACGCAGCACCGCTCGAACTGCGCGCCAAACTGTTCGACATCGAAACTGTATTGGTAGAGTTTGAAACCGTAAAACGGCGCATCGAAACAGTAGGTGAATTGCGCAAGAATTCACCCGTGGATGCAGCCAGCAAGGAAACGTGGCGCTTGTCCGAGGTAGCGTTTACCGAGCTGCTAGAAAGTACGCTGACGGATAGCCCAGAATGGCAACAATTAAAAACGGAGATTGAAACGCTACGCCAAACGATTATCACCGAGAGCCGCAGCGCCACGCCCAGCGGCGCGGCGGCTATGCCACGTGGCATCGTAGAAACGATCAAAGAGGCATTGTTGCCCGCCGGCCTATTGCTGCCCGATGTGCAAGCGATCTCGTATACCAGCGGCGAAGAGGCCCGGCGGCGTCTGCAAAATTTTGGTTGGATTACCTATGCGCTGGGCGGGTTGTTGCTGGCCGGCGCCGGGTACAGCACACTGTATATTGGCAATCCGATCTTTGGCGCTTCCGCCATAGCCGATTATTTGTCCTTGTTGGCCTGGGGGCTCGGCGCTCAGACAACCTTTGCCTCGGTTGCCGATCTGTTGATTAAATGGGGGATCCCGGTGAATAAGGAGTAGCGAGCAAGTCAGTTGCGTCTGGCAAACAATCAGCGATCAGTTGAACAGGGAGGCCCAGCCGCCGGTCTGGAGCCAATCGACGGCGTGCTGCGCATGTTTTCCTGTGTTGGACAAGCGCACAACTATTACCTGATCTACACTGGCGTCTCGCAACCTGCCGTGCTCGAACTGACCCTGCCGGAGGGTGAACAGTACAAGGCTGAAGTGATCGACACGTGGGGCAGGACAATCACGCCACTCGCCGAGCCGGTGACGGGCTGCGCCACTGTGCCCTTGCCTGGCAAGCCCTATCATGCACTGACCTTGCGGCGAATTGGCTAGCGTGCTATCGTATTGGGGTGCAGAAAACTGTTTTCCATCCCTATCAGCCAAGGAAACGAGCAATGACCACCAAAATCGCCAAAGTAGAAAAACGTTTTAAGAGCCCTGCTCCGCATCCCAATGGTCTGCAAGCCGCGCCCGACGGTTTATGGAGCATCGACCAGGCCAATCACAAGATCTACAAACAGGATTATGAAACTGGCGCAGTGCTCTTTGAAGCGCAGACCGACACCGTTCACTCCAGCGGTATTACGCTGGGCGGCGGCGCGCTCTGGATCGCCTCCACCTACGAATCCAAGATTGCCAAGCTCGACCCCACCACCGGTGCTACACTGGCCAAATACGATTCACCCGGCGCCGGCGTTGTCGCCTGGCGCCAACATGCGCCCGATGCCGGGGTGACCGGCGCGCATGGTCTGGAATGGCGCGACGGCAAGCTCTATGTGGCCTCGCCGCCATCGCAGATGATCCACGTGATGGACCCGGAGACGTGGACCGAAGTTCACCGCTTCCGTGCGCCCGGTTTGCGTGTGCATGGCATCGCCTGGGCAGACAACGGTCTGCTCTGGGTGGCGGATACCTCGGCGGGTACAGTTAACTTGCTCGACCCCCAAGATGGCCGCATCTTCGATGTCCTGCGCGTGCCCTTCCCAGACGAAGTGCATGGCATGACCATTCACGAAGGTGTGCTCTGGTATTGCGATGCGGAGACCTGTGACATTGGGCGCATCCTTGTTGGGTAGCGGGAACTGTATCGTGGGGAATCCGAGTGCGTCGCACTGGCTAACTGGGATCTGCTTGACGAAGTCATCATTTGCCAGTGCGACGCACTCG
>JBBRVA010000464.1:0-6620 GCA_038247295.1 Caldilineales bacterium
CTTGGCCGTTCTGTATTCAAGAAAGCCAATTGGGACGCGGATTAACGCGGGTAAGCGCGGATTTTCAACAGCAGTAAAATACGCGTTTAACCGCGTTTATACGCGGCCCAAATTTAAAAGTTATCAAACGCACAACCATTTTGACAGATAAAAGACATAATGGTAAGCTCCTTTCCAATCTACTCTTCAGCCCAGCAGACTTCATCCAGATTACGTAGCGATTGGCAAACACTTATGACCCCTCCTGCAAACTACGGGTTCACGAACTAAGCGTGCACCTGTTGTAAAGAGATAAAGAATTTGTAATTGTTCAACGCCTACGTTGGACAAGTTTGTGCTTCGCGCCGAATCAACAGACCATTTTGTTGATCATCGCGTGTGTGGCTTAAACGCTTACAAATTGTTATAACTCGATCCAATGCCACGGGTGTGCTTACCCGTGGCTTTTTTATTTCCACTGTGCTAAATCGGCCTCGCCATCGACACGTACTTACTATGATGGTAGCAGGCTAGCGTTTCTGTGGCGGCCACGGGTGTGAACTCACACTTGTGGCCGCCTTTTTTGTGTTCAACGCAATTACGCTAGGAGAATAATCCAAACGATGAGTACCCAGTGGCGTTCCTATGGCACTATTTTGGGAAAATATCTAAAACCGCAGCAAGGCAAAGTTTTTTTACGCATGTATTGGTCGATCAATCGGAGATTGGACCAGAGGCAGTGCGCGGTGGCTTGAAGGCGAAGGTGATGCAGTTGCTTATGCTGGCCGCATTTCATGAGCCGATTCAAGAGGCGCTAACGTTGGCCGCTGAACTATTGGCACAAGTGCCACGCACGGGTGGGATTGAATACGGCCTATTTTTCGTCGTCTATCTTGCCGCAACACAAGAACGTGACACAGTGAAGGAATTTGTTGCAACCCTGGAGCATCATACTATGAGTATACGAGACGCGATGTTAACAGCCGCTGAAGAATGGAAATTGGAAGGCATAGTCGAAGGACGAGTCGAAGGACGTATGGAAGCAAAAATTGAAGTGGTTGAAAACATGCTAAAGCTGAATATGGATTGGCGCGTGATCGAACAAGCGACCGGGATCAACCAGAGCAGATTTCATGAACTCAAGCGTTTGTTTGCCCTGGCAAATCTTGATCAGAAACAGAGTTTGCCGCCGAAACCCGGTGTAACGGATCAAGCGCCAATGAATTGAAGTTTCCGAACTGTGTTTTCGCTTAGGTTTCATCGATTCGCCAATAAAATCCATTCTCGCGCTGCATCAAGCCATTTTCGATCAGGTAGCGTCGCAGCGCGGCGTGGTCGGGATGATACTGTTTTAGGCGTGCGTTCATCTCGGCTTCGGGGTAACGCACCCCGTGCTCAAACTGGTTGACCAGCCACTTGAGCACGACAAAGCGTTTCTGGCGGCGGGCAGGAATTTCTTTGATCCGGTTATCTTCGACAAACGTTTGCAAGATCTTTTGCTCGGAGGCATCTTCTGTGTTTGTCTCGACCAGATTGGCGAGATTGGCTGGCGAAAAGATATCCTTGCTCATTCGTTCCAAAAACGTCGTGTCTAGCCAATAGATGCGCGTTGTGCCTTCGGCGCGCACACCCAGGAGGCCCAATTCTTTCATCATCGCCAGGTGGTGGGAAACAGTGGGCTCAGTCAGTTTCAACAAGGCAGCCAGATCGCCCACGCTGCGCTCGCCGTTCGCCAACAAGCCGACAATCTGCAAACGAGTTTCGTGGCCCAGGATTTTGAAGAATTGGAGCAGTTGCGTGAAATGCGCTTGTGACATGGAGTTCCTTATGGTTGTAGAGAGGGGTAGATAGGGAAATAGGGAAACAGGGAAACAAGTAGACAAGGAAAGAGAACGTGTTTACTTGTTTCCCTGTCTACCTATCTACCTACCCGTAAACGCCGATAGAGCCGTTCCAAATTCACATCCGACAGACCGGCCGCCGCCAAATATCCACGCACCCCACCGTATTTTTGGTCAAGATGCGCTAGCATCGTGTGCATCATCTCGGCGGTGGCCGTCGGTTTGAGCCAGAAATCCATCTTATCTTCGCCACCTGCTTCCGCAATCAACCTTTCATACAGCGGCCAAAGCCGTGCCTGGCTCTCGGCATAGTCAGCGGCAATTGTCTCGGGGGAAACGCCCGCCAAACTCAATAAGAGCGCGGCCACCGTACCCGTGCGATCTTTGCCGCTGTGACAATGGATGACCACGCCACCTGGTTGGGCATTGGCAATCACCTGCATCACAGTCGCCACCATATCGGGGTAATGGTCAAGCACGATACAGTAGACTTCTGCTCGGGTCGCGGCCTTACTGATCAGCGCGCTGACATGCGGATAGTACTTCTCTAGGGGCAGGTTCAGATAGGTCAGTTGGGCTAGCGCGCCAGTTGCCAGGGCAAAAGGCGATGGTTCATCCGCAACTTCCTTGGGCCCGCGCAAATCGATAATCGTGCGCACGCCGTAGTCGAGCAGATCGCGCTGACCTTGTGCGGTCAGGCGGCTCAAGATATCGGTGCGGATCACCGCTCCCCAGCGCGTTTGCCCGCCATCCCCGGTGGGCAAGCCGCCCAGGTCGCGTGCATTATAGCATGCCTCCCAGTGTAGATGGCGCTGGGTAGATTGCGGATGCGGTGTCATGGTGTCTCCTCTAAGCTAGCTTGTTGCATTGTCATCATCCGCCAATAGATGCCCGCCTGCCGCGCCAACAACTGATGGTCGATCAGCAGTCGGCGCAGGGTAACGTGATCGACTGCGTGACCCTTGAGGCGTTCATTCACGTCGCGTTCTGGATATTCGACACCGAACTGAAATTTGTTTGCCAGCCAACGTAGCACAACCAGCAACTTAGCCGGATGGATGGGCAATTGCTGGAGTTGCCCGTCTTTGACGAATTTGGCCAGTTCTTGCTCCGCTGTCGACTGGGGTTCCATAGTTTCGGTGCGCGCAAACAGTTGTTTCTTAAGCTGCACGATCGCTTCCCGATCCAGCGCATAGTGTTCAGCATCCGGCGCACTGGATTTGCAAATCAGACGACCCGCTTCCAACTTATCCAGTTGTAACTTCACGCGCGCCAATTTCAACTGCGCCGTCAGCGCCTCTGCGCTGGATGGCTGTTGCGCCAGCAGACCTAAAATCTTCAGTCGGTCTTCGTCTAATAACAGCTTGCAGACCGTCAATAAGTTTGCCGATGAATTTTCTTGTATGCTTTCCATAAGCTCACCTTCATTGTCTAGTACTTTGATATCCTTCTATTTAGATAATTATCTAAATAGAAGGATATCAAAGTATAGGATGTTTGTCAAGTATCAATCTTCGCACGCGGATCGTTTACGGTTATTACGGGGCGGATTGGTGCCGGCAAAAGTACAGTGGTGCGCGTGCTGCTGGGTTTATTGCCCAAAGACGGCGGCGAAGTCTGGTGGAACGATCAAACGGTGGTAGACGCCACGACGTTCTTTGTGCCGCCGCGCAGTGCGTACACAGGCCAGACACCCCAGCTTTTCAGCGCTACGCTCAAGGAAAATCTACTGTTGGGTTTAGACGAAGCAGATGTAGATTTGACCGCCGCCGTCGATCAGGCTGTTTTGGAGCGCGATCTGGCGGCCATGAACGCTGGCCTGGAGACGCTGATCGGTGCCAAGGGTGTGCGTCTGTCTGGTGGACAAGTGCAGCGCGCCGCCGCCGCGCGCATGTTTGTGCGTGCGCCCAGTGGGCACCCACCAAAGGGCGCTGACTTGTTGGTCTTCGACGATCTCTCCAGCACACTGGATGTTGAGACCGAACAATTGCTCTGGGCGCGCTTGTTTGCCCGCCCGGATCGACCCACCTGTCTGGTTGTCTCGCACCGGCGCGCGGCCCTGCGCCGCGCTGATCAGATTATCGTGCTCAAAGACGGACGGATCGAGGACATTGGGCGCCTGGATGAATTGCTGCTACGTTGCGCCGAGATGCAACAGTTGTGGCAAGGTGAGATAAAATAGGAAACAGGTAGACAAGTAATATGCCTTATCTTGTTTCCCTAAGCGTAGCGACGTCTACCTATCTACTCACCACTGAGATTACCCACATGTTGATTATCATGGCTGGCCTGCCCGGCACCGGCAAGAGCACACTTGCGCGTCAATTAGCCTCAGCGCTGCCCGGGCTAATTTTGGACAAAGATTCGATCCGCGCCGCGCTCTTCCCACCGGGACGGATCGAGTACGCAACGCCGCAAGATGATTTCTGCATGGGTGTGATGTTGCAAGTGGCCGAATATCTTTTGCGCCAGGACCCCGCCACCCATGTGATCTTAGATGGCCGCACCTTTTCGCGCCGTTATCAGGTCGAGACGGTGGCGGACCTGGCGGCGCGCCTCCACCAACCCTGGCGGATCATTGAATGCGTCTGTTCCGATGCCGCGGCCCAACAACGGTTAGCGCGCGACGCAGCACAAGGATCGCATGTGGCCGGCAATCGCAACTTCGCCTTGTATCAAGCGATCAAGGCGCGCTTTGAATCGATCGAACGACCAAAATTGAGTGTTAACACGGATGAAGAGCTGAACGCGACCATTGCCCAGTGTCTACAGTTTCTTCGAACAGATAGGTAAACTCTGCATTGTGGTAAAAGAAAGTAAAAACTTAACGCAAAGATGCAAAGGCGCAGAGGATAGCACGCGTCTTCTTTGCGCCTTTGCGTTAAGTTTTTGCTTTTTGTTAGGATAAATAACTCTATGGCAAGCGCAGGGTGACGCGCGTTCCCGCACCAGCTACACTGGCCACATCAAGCGTCCCGCCCACCACGGCCAACAAGGCGCTGTGCAGCGCCAACCCTTGCTGGCTACTCTGTGACACACTTGTCGCGCTCTCCAAACCCACCCCATCATCCTCGATTTGAAGCATTAAATCGCTTTGGCTTTGGATTGTAATGTGCAGATGCAACGGCCGATTAACATCCGCACCGCGCCCATAGCGCGCCGCGTTGCGGATCACTTCGCGCACTGCATAAAAGAGCACTTCGACAGTAAGCGCAGGCAGTGTCTGCACCCGTTCTGCCCCAGCCGGCTCGATCTGCCAAACAACCTCATCAAAGGCGGTGGGCAATTCATCCGCCAAGAGATGGCGTAAGGCGCCGACTAACCCCATGCTAACCGCAGCCGGCGCATTGCGCGCCGGCATTTCGCGCAGCAATTCGGCAATGCGCCGGTGGGCGTCGATCAGTAAAGTAGTCACCTCGGGTTGGGCCGCGCCATCCAGCGTCAACAGCGCTGTGTGTAACTGGGGCAGGATATCGTCGTGTAAGACGCGTCGGGTGCGCCGGTCGAGCAGTTGGCTTTCGGTTAAACGTTGGCGTTGCAGTGTCATCAAACTGCGCGCAATTTCGGCGCTAGCACGCGTGTCGATCAAACGTTCGCCACTGGCCCGCGCGATCTCGATATCTTCTTGCGTGTAAAGTCCATTGTCCCGCTTGGCACCCAGCAGAAAGAGGCCGATCAAACCGCGTTCGCTCCACAGCGGCACCGCCCAGAGCAGGCCGTTTGTCTGCGCTGGATCCAAAGGTAGACAGGTCAACTGCGGGGTGCGCAACCCAGCGGTCAGCTCCGCTAACCAGGGCATAGCTGTGCTCGTTGTGGCTGGGTAGGCCAGCGGCGGGCCGACCAGCGGCGAGAGCGGTCCCAGTGCAACTAGAAAGGCCAGCCGTACACCTAATACTTCGGTACACAGGGTTTGAAATGGCGCGGCAATGTCAAGTTCGGGCGGGGGTAGACCTTGCCCACCTGGCTCGCCAACGCGGCCTGCACTTTGCGTCGCAACTGTGTGGGTGGGCATATTCAACAGACGTTCATAAAGGTGCTGGCTACCCAAAAAGGGACGCAGTTGGCGGATATATTCTTCGCGGCGCGTGTAGGAACGCCAACTTAACAGGGCATAGAACAGGGTCATCAGCAGGGTGGCGAGCAACAGGCTGTAGATCTGATGCGTCTGCCAGGCAAAACTGAACCCAACCACCATGCCAAAACCAAGCGCTAGCACAATCGCATTGAACCAATAGCGGCGCAACTCGCCACGCGGCAAGGTGTGGCCGGTAAAAATTTCATAGGCCACAATCGCCTGCCCCACCATTACCACAGCAATTCCGATCAGGAGCGCGATCAGCAGGTCAAACCAGGCCACTGCACCGCTCACCAGGGTATAGGCGGGACTCGGCAAAGTCGTTTCCGCCTGCCAGACAATCCAACCAATAATGGCGCCGACTAATAAACTGACAATCAGCAGCAAATTGGCGGCAGCCATCAGCCAGGGATGGGCACGGCGGCGCGCCTGATCACCCATCATGCGCCCAGACGGCATGGGGTGGCGCAGCGCGTCCAGCGAAAGACCGATGCAGAGTATAATGTAAACGGGAAAGATCACGAGCAAAATTGGCAGCCCGCCAATCGCGACCGGTGTCGCAAGCTGAAGTTGCGCGGCATGCATAAAAGAGGGCAGCGGACTGGTGAAGAGCAGCAAGCCAACCAGCCCCATAAAAAGGATGCCTATCACCAACAGCCAGATCTGATGGCGGTGACGCAATGGGTTCGCTGGTAATAGATGGTTGCTGGCCGTGGTGCTAATCC
>JBBRVA010000465.1:0-6605 GCA_038247295.1 Caldilineales bacterium
ATCTGCTGGAGGATGTTAAACAGTGCAACTATGTGTTGGATCACCTGGATCAGTTGGTGGTCAAAGCGGTGGGTGAATCAGGTGGCTACGGCATGTTGATTGGTCCGCACAGCACGCAAGAGATTCGCGATAAATTTCGTCAGAAGATCCTGGCCAACCCCCGCGACTACATTGCCCAGCCGACCATCCAATTATCACGCGCACCCTGCTTCATCGACGGCAAAGTCGAAGCGCGCCACGTCGATTTACGCCCCTATATTTTGTACGGCGATCAGGTCACGATTGAGCCGGGCGGCTTAACCCGCGTCGCGCTCAAACGTGGTTCGCTGGTCGTCAACTCTTCCCAGGGTGGGGGCAGCAAGGATACGTGGGTGCTGGCTAATGATCAATGACGAAGGACCAACGACGAATGGATGATGGTCTACTGACTACCGTCTACCGTCTACTGACTACCGTCTACCGAAGGGAAGAAACCGATGTTATCGCGTGTCGCTGACAGCCTCTACTGGATGAGCCGTTATCTAGAACGTGCGGAACATACGGCGCGCCTGATCGACGTGCATCTGAACCATGTACTCGACCAATCGGTCGTGGCAGAGAGCCGGCGCCAACAATTATTGGCCAGCCTTTATGTGCCGGCGCCGGAACAAGGCATCAACGGCGATTATGGATTGGCGACATTGCTCACCTTCGACCGCACACGCACCAATACGATTGAGGGCTGTATTGCCGCCGCACGCGAAAATGCGCGCCAGGTGCGCGAGCAGATCAGCACCGAAATGTGGGAACAACTCAATCAACTATATCTCTATCTTAACGAAACAAAAATGGATCAGATCTGGGCCGACCAACCGCATGACTTCTATCAGGCGGTGAAGATGGGGTCGCATCTCTTCCAGGGCATCACCGATTCGACGATGAACCACGGCCAGGGTTGGCAATTTATTCAACTGGGGCGCTTTATCGAGCGCGCCAGTGCCATTGCTCGGCTCTTAGATATCGAGTGGCAGGCGCTACCGGCGGAAACCAACCCGGCCGCCGTTGCCGCCAACCATCTGGCGCTGCTCGCGCTCCTAAAATCTTGCACGGCCTTTGAAGCCTATAGCAAGGTCTACACCGCCAACGTACAGCCGCGCCCGGTAGCCGAGTTTCTCCTGCTCAACCCCGAATTTCCGCACTCGATCTCGTTTGCGATTGGGATGATTCAGGCCGCGCTCAACGGCATTGCAAACTCGACCGATCATCAAAAAGGAACACGCGTCTACCGCTTGGCTGGCCGGTTGCGGGCCGCCTTTGAATATGGCCAGATCGACGAAATTGTCAGCGATGGTCTTAGCGTCTATCTAGCCAATGTGCAGGCGCAATGTCGGCAAATTCACGATGCGATCTACCAACTTTTTATTGCTTATCCGATCGAAGAAAAATTGACTGCCTAGCTATGCTCTATTCCATCCGTCACCTCACCCGCTTTCGCTACAGCGCTTCTATCCATGAAAATGTGATGGAAGCGTATATGCAGCCGCGCACCGATGCGCTGCAACAGTGTCAGAGCTTTCAACTTCAGATCCAACCTAACACCCGCCTTTTTCGTTACGAAGATCATTTAGGCAACGCCGTTCATCACTTCAACATTCCAGGTTCGCACAACAAGTTGACGATCACCGCCACGGCTGTGGTCCAGGTTATGCCACCCGATCCAATACCAGAAGCCCTATCGCCCGCCGAATGGCGCGATCTAGAAGCGCACAATACCGATGTCGACAATTGGGAGATGAGCGTCCCTAGCATCATGACACCATTGACAGCGGCCTTACAAGCGCTGGCCGAAGAGTTACACGTCACGCGGTGGGGCAATCCGTTGACGGTCTTGCGCATGCTCAATCGCGATATCAATCGCACTTTTGCCTATGCGCCAGAGGCTACCCAGGTCGATTCGCCAATTGACGAAGCGATCCAGCAACGGCGCGGTGTCTGCCAGGATTATACGCATATCTTTTTGGCCTTGGTGCGTAACTTTCTGCATATGCCTTGCCGCTACGTCAGCGGTTACCTCTATCACCGGCAAAGTGATCGCTCCACTAATAACGCGACCCATGCCTGGGCGGAAGTCTATCTGCCCCACCTGGGTTGGGTTGGCTTTGATCCGACGAACGATCTGATCGCCGGCGAACGCCATATTCGCGTCGCCATTGGGCGCGATTATCAAGATGTGCCGCCGACGCGCGGCGTTTTCAAAGGCCACGCCGACAGTCAACTCACCGTCAATGTGCAGGTGCGCAAGGCAGACGAAATCCCAACTGATGACAGTGACGCTGGCGACGCGCAAGAGCCCGCGCTCGGCCCTACGGCCAGTCGCTATGCCGCCAGTCTAGCGATGGATCAACTACTGCTCCAACAACAACAACAGCAATAACAGTAAGCGGGATAAAAACGATTGACCCGTTAAGGAAATGTAGGTGCGGTTTTTAACCCCACGATAACTTGGTCGCCCAGATCGTGCGGTTACAAACCGCACCTACGCAGCGATTGGTTGCTCAATGACAATGCGCTCTACGTTGGTATAAATATTGAAGCGCGCCCCACGCAGAAAACCAATCAGGGTAATGCCAAATTGTTCGGCCAGTTCCACGGCCAAACTGCTGGGCGCAGAAACGGCGCAGAAGATTGATACCCCGGCGACTCGGCACTTTTGCAACAGTTCATAGCTGGCGCGACCGCTCACTAATAGGATCTTGTCGTGGAAAGGCAGTTGCTTTTGCAATAGGCCCCAGCCGATCAGTTTGTCTAGTGCATTATGGCGACCTACATCTTCACGCACTTCAATCAGACGACCGTCACGGTCAAAAAGCGCCGCCGCATGCAGACCACCGGTGCTCTCAAAGATCGTTTGGGCCTCGCGCAGGCGATCGGGCAGATGGGCCAGGATCGCGGGGCTGACGTGCGGGCCGGGCGTCAAAGGCGGCAGATCGCGCTTGGCTAATTCGTCGAGCACGGTCTTGCCACAGACGCCACAGGCGCTAGTCGTGAAAAAATGGCGGTCGAGTTGCGGCAAGTCAGGCAACTGTTCGCGGCGCAGATTGACATTGAGCATATTATACTCTTGCAACTCACGCTCGTTGCCCACGCAATAGGTCATTTGCAGAATATCCAGCTTGTTCTGGATGATGCCCTCGTTGTAGAGGAAGCCAGCCGCCAATTCATAATCGTGGCCAGGCGTACGCATGGTGATCGCGGCAGTACGTTGGTCACCACCGGCACTCAGTTGGATTTCCAGCGGCTCTTCGCCCGCCAGATAGTCACTTTTGCGCCGGATTTGGCCGTTGTCCACGGTCCAGATGCGGCGTTTGGTTTTGTTGAGCCGACTCATCATTACACTCTTCTAAAAGGGAATATGTAATAGCCGATCCACATATTCCTCAGCTTCCGAAGCATCCCAAATCATAAAGAGAGCTTCGATAATTTGGCCTAGACTTGCACCATCACGAATCCAAAGAATGCCCGGCACATGACGTCCTTGATTATAATGGTCGATCAAGTGTCCTGGGATCGTACTTTCATCGTTGGTGACTAATATGTAGCCTGTAGCCTCTAGCCAGATCAAAAGGTCAGGGTCAAGCATTCCTCTAGCTGATGCTGTTGGATCCCCAATTAACAATATTTCAATCTGTGCGTCACGACGCCGTAACTGGCGCTGTATTACTCGACCAAGATGTTCATCTAGCAAGAACCGAGGCTTCATATGCTACGGACTCCAATTGAGGGGTATTCATTTTTGCTTTGTGTTTAGCAAATCGCTCGCGTAGCTCACGTACAAACTCAGAAGCACCCCCTTCTGGATCTTGTAGCCATTTCACATAACCCTCTTCACGTTGTTTGTGTACCCGCTCAATGTAATGTTCAACATCTACTGCGTTTGCCAGGTAGTACAAAATCGTGGCATGGACCTGTTCCAACGACAAGGTTGGATAACGAAGCATAATTTCCTCTGGGCTGGCACCTTGCGCATAATCTTCAACGATGGTTTCAATGCCGACGCGCGTCCCCTGAATCCGAATGCAGGTCTCGTTGATAAAATTGAAGTAACTTTCTAGTAACATCTTGCCCTCCATTTAGGCGGTCTTCACGGCTGCGGCGCGCTCCAAGCCCAGTTCCTTCACGCTCTGCTGGCGCATGATGAACTTCTGGATCTTGCCGGTGACGGTCATGGGAAAGCTATCGACAAACTTTACGTAGCGCGGTACTTTGTAATGCGCAATCTGGCCCCGGCAAAAATCCTGAATCTCCGCCTCACTAAGCGCAATACCCGGCTTTATCTTGACCCAGGCCATGATCGCTTCGCCATATTTTTCGTCTGGCACGCCGATCACCTGCACATCTTGCAGCAGAGGATGGGTGTAGAGAAATTCCTCGATCTCGCGCGGATAGACATTTTCGCCGCCACGGATGATCATATCCTTGATGCGGCCCACAATGTTGACATACCCTTCGGCATCGATTGTCGCCAGATCGCCGGTATGCATCCAGCGCGCTGTGTCAATCGCGCTGCGCGTCGCCTCTTCATTATTCCAGTAGCCGAGCATGACGCTGTAGCCGCGCGTACACAATTCACCCGGTGTATCGAGCGGAACCACGCTGCCGCTGATTGGATCGACGACCTTGACCTCAACATGCGGATGCACCTGGCCGACGGTGCCGACCTGCTTAGCCAGCGGCGTCCCAATGCGCGTCTGCGTGCTGACGGGGCTGGTCTCGGTCATACCGTAGCAGATCTCGACGGCGTGCATGTTCATCAGCGACTGCACCTTTTTCATTACTTCAACCGGACAAGGCGAACCGGCCATCACCCCAGTGCGCAAACTGCTGAGATCATAGTGGGCAAAATCGGGGTGGTTGAGCTCGGCAATAAACATCGTCGGCACGCCGTAGAGGGCCGTGGCCCGCTCGGTTTGCACCGCGTCCAGCACGGTCTTGGCGTCGAAACCATCGTTGGGGTAGATCATCGTGGCGCCGTGGGTCATGCAGCCCAGGTTGCCCATCACCATACCAAAACAGTGATAAAGTGGCACCGGAATCACCAGGCGATCCTGGTCGGTGAAATCCATAATCTCGGCTACAAAATAGCCGTTGTTGAGAATATTGTGATGGCTGAGCGTCGCGCCTTTGGGGTAACCAGTGGTGCCGCTGGTGTATTGGATGTTGATCGGGTCGTCGAACTCTTGCGCCCGCTGCCGTTCGCCTAGCTGCTCGGCGCTGATGTTGTCGCCCAACATCAAGAGTTCGCCCCAGGTCAACATGCCAGGGGCGGCTTCCGTACCCAGCCGGATCACCGTGCGCAGATCGGGGAGTTGGGGGGCCGCGAGTACGCCTGGTTCCGCTTGTTGCAGTTCGGGCGCTAATTCGTAGACCATCGCCGTATAGTCGGATGTGCGAAATTGCGGGGCAATGATCAGATAGGTGCAGCCGGACTGTTTGAGCGCGTATTGCACTTCATGCACGCGATAGCTGGGGTTGATGTTGACCAGGATCGCGCCGATCTTGCTCGTCGCAAACTGAGTAATCGCCCACTCGGCGCAGTTGGGCGCCCAGATGCCGACGCGTTGTCCCTTTTGTACGCCAAGCGCGATCAGCGCACGTGCGCACTGATCGACTTGCGCCTTGAGTTGACGGTAGGTGTAGCGCAAGGCCTGGTGGCAGACCACCAACGCCTCGTTGTCTGGGTAGCGCGCCACAATCGCGTCGAACATATCGCCAATCGTGACGCCGAGCAGGGGTTTGTCGCTTGTGCCGCTGATGTAACTCCACTGGTTTTCAGACATGGTCGCACCTTCCAGGGCAAATTTTGTAAATTTCGGATGTATAACCTAGTGACCCGACACTTTGCCACGGGCGGGTTGAAACCCGCGGCTGAAAGCCAGGAAGTCGCCGCAGCGACTCGTTTTTAGTGCCCTCAGGCACTTCCTGTCCCTGTCAGCAGGCCATTTCAATGGCCCAACCAAAAGTGGCGGGTCGCTAGATGTATAACAGGTGATACGGGGGTATTACTGGGTACGCTGGAGTGCAGGTTCAACGATGTCCCACACTGCACCGGGATGCCTGGCTGCCACTTGCAATAAAACACGCGCCGCGCCATGCGGTGTGCGTCGCCCTTGCTCCCAATTTTGTAATGTCTTAATACTTACACCAAGCAGAGCGGCAAACTCACGCTGCGAAAGTTCATATTGCTGACGAATTTGCTTTACATTAGGTGCTTCTATCATAAATTTGCGCGCCGGCTCTTTCTCACCGCGCAAAATAGCCCCGCCCTCACGCACACTTTCGAGCAACTCGGCAAACAAGTCTTCGTTCATGGATATTCTGCCTCTACAATCTGTCTTTAGGCGGTCTCAAGCAATGCTTCGACCTGATTTGTGTCTAGCTTTGTATGCTTACAACGCAAAAATTCCTGAAATAGATCAAAAAAGCGCTCGAACGCATCCCGTTCATCTACCGCATGAAATAAGATCAGTTGACTCCAAGATTGGGAAGTTGCTGTACCGAATTTTTCTTGGAGCCAGGGTTGAAACTCCCGAAATTTGCGTTCTTGCGTCGATAACGGAACACTCAAT
>JBBRVA010000466.1:0-6564 GCA_038247295.1 Caldilineales bacterium
CCAATCACCTGAGATATTACCCAACTAGCGCAGGATTATTTACCGCCGAATGATCGGCAAATAGAGGCGCGCTGAGCGGTCGGCCACGATTGTTGTTACCGTTGCGCCGGCAATAACCAGCGTTGTGCCATCGGCAGCTTGGACAGTGAAGGCGAGATTCGTATAGGTGTGCGTACCCTCACCCTTGATCCAGTCGTAGAAACGGGGCAAGCGGGTATAAACGCCCGGGGTCCCCGGCTCTGCACAGCCGTTGCCCCAGGAA
The DNA here is from genome assembly GCA_038247295.1 of Caldilineales bacterium. GTDB lineage: Bacteria > Chloroflexota > Anaerolineae > Caldilineales > Caldilineaceae > JAPLGZ01. The sequence goes on from JBBRVA010000466.1 coordinate 263, forward strand.
ACAATCCCCACCTGTTTCCAGATGCCATTGTCATCGACAACCAAAGGCCCACCGCTGTCACCCTGGCAGGAATCTTTCCCACCTTCGACATAGCCAGCACAGAGCATGTTTGCAGTGATCTCTGCCAGCGGGTCGAGTGCTTGATAGGCGGCGCTACAAAATTCCTGTGTAACCAGAGGCACCGTCGTTTGGTAAAGTGCATGCGGAAAGTCAAGGTCGCCAGATGTGCGCGTTCCCCAACCAGTGACCGTCGCCAGCCGTTCTGGTGCGAGCAGAGCAAATTCGCCGGGCGCAGCTAAGGTAACGGGCTGGATCGCGCCGGCTACCCCAAGCGCACCAGTAAACACGGCCGGTTGCTGCAGACGAAGCAGCGCCAGGTCGAAGTCAAAGGTAGCAGAGTCCCAAGCTGGATGGACGACGATCTGGCTAACGGGCAGGCGCTGGCCAACAGTTTCCGTGAGGGCATGCCGGCCGACGACAATGTCGAGTGTGGCAGCGGGGACGACATCTGCGCCATTTGTAACACAATGCGCCGCGGTCAACACCCAGTTGGGGGTTAACAAGGAAGCGCCACAGAACTGACCTTCAAAAGCATCCGGCTCAGCACGGTTGACAAGCGCCACCTGCCATGGCCAGGCACCCGGCAGGGCCTCTGTGCCGCCTAAGTTTCGACCGGTACGCGCGAGTCTGGGGCAAAAATTGCCGTACCCTGCGTGAAGCTCGCTTTGATTTGTTCGCCTAGGTGATCGGCGACAAATTGTTTTAATTGCTCGCCGGCGCTGGTCAGGATGCGCACCGCCGGAATGGAGTAGAGATAAGAATTGAGATCGTACATATCACCGAGAAAATTCCTTTCAAAAACGTAAGGTATAAAAGAAAAGAGCAGAACTTTTTAAAAACCAATCCGCTTATCAGCTGAAAGATTGAAACCCATTTGTGCAAAGACAAAACCCTGGTTTGCACACTTTTCACTGATGAGCTAAATCGCGCTGGATTAACGGATTTGCCAGCCCTGACTTTGACGATCCAGGCTGTAAGCAGTATGATTGGCTAGACAGCCGATGGTTATTCAAACAGTCAAGAGGTAGCATGCAAACGATCACCGACGAACAGGGCTGCTATTACACTCAGCCGCGCCGCATCTTTTTTGGGGCGCGCCTGTTGCCTTCGCTCTTCTACTATAGCCAATTTATCGCGCAGGTTTTTCGCTACAGCAATCTGGCCAAACAGGGCAAATATGGCGATGAAGAATGGTGGCGCAGCAGCCTGGGCGCAATGCTGACGCTGGAAACAGTCGGCGTCCAAATCGAAATTACAGGGATCAAGGTGCTAGAAACGGTGGCCGGTCCTTGTGTCTTCATTGCCAACCATATGAGCACGTTAGAGACCATCTGTTTGCCGGGTCTGGTCCAGCCCTACAAAGATTGCACCTTTATTGTCAAGCGTGGCATCGTAGAGTATCCGGTCTTCAAACATATTATGCTTTCGCGTGATCCAATTGTCGTGGATCGGAAAAACCCTCGCGAAGATCTAAAGGTGGTCTTGGATGAAGGTGCCGCAGCCCTGGCGCGTGGCCGCTCGGTGATTGTCTTTCCGCAGACCACGCGCACCGTTACCTTTGACCCCGAACAGTTCAACACGATTGGCATCAAACTGGCCAAGCGCGCCGGCGTACCCGTTATCCCGATTGCCGTTCAGACCGACGCCTGGGGGATTGGCGCCAAAGTCAAGGAGTTGGGGCGCATTGATCCGTCGAAAACCGTACGGATGACCTTTGGCGCACCACTTGAGATCCAAGGCCGCGGCGCCGAGGAACACAAACAAGTCGTTGAATTCATTCAGCAGCAGTTGCAAACCTGGCAGCAGCCATCAAGCGGGCCGGCAGAGCAGGTGCGAACAGAAGATAGACAGGTAAATAGGTAGACAAGTAGATAGGTAGACAGGGAACACGACTTGTTTCCCTGTTTCCTTGTTTCCTTGTTTCCCTGTTTCCCACTTTTACAACCAATGACAACCCAGGGCATCAATACTTTTAACGAAAAATCACTCCACCTTGATCTGAAGGCTTGGTACGCGCAACCGGGCGATCAATTCGAAACCCCCGTCGATGGCTATATCATCGATCTGGTGCGCGGTGATCTGCTGATCGAGTTTCAGACGCGTAATTTTGCCGCCATTCGCCCCAAGCTGACCAAACTTATCACCCAGCATCCGGTTAAGCTCGTCTTTCCGATTGCCCAAGAGAAATGGGTTATCAAGCTAGCGGATGATGCCAACGCTGTTGATCAACCGCTTCAGCGCCGCAAATCACCCAAACGCGGCGCAGTCGAACACCTATTTCAAGAGCTGGTGCATATCCCCACCCTCTTGCTCCACCCCAATTTCTCGCTGGATGTGCTCTTGATTCATGAAGAAGAAACGCGCCGTCCCAATGCAAATTTCCGCTGGCGACGCCGGCCCTGGATCACGCAGGAGCGGCGGCTTTTACAGGTGGTAACAGAATATCACTTTGCCACGCCATTGGATTTGGCTGGCTTGTTGCCCCCCAGTTTAGGCTCGCCCTTTACCACGGCCGATCTGGCCAAAGCCAGCGCCCAGCCACGCGCGATTGCGCAGAAGATGGCCTATTGCCTGGCCAAACTGGGCGTGCTCCAGCTGGTGGGTAAGCAGGGCAATGCGCTTTTGTATCAACCTCTCTTCTCTGGAAATTTATGATCACTGCGAATCAAACACCTAATCTACGCCCTTGTCTTTCGACCCAAGCGGCTGGCCAGTTGGGGCAGACACTTTATGGCCTAACTGCCACCGCCCAAGAATTGCCTAGCGAACGCGACCAGAATTTTCACCTTCAAGCTAGCGCTGGTCAGGAATTCGTGCTTAAGATCTCTGGCACGGCGGAACAAGAAGCTGTGCTCGATTTTCAAAATAAAGCGATTGCCCACCTCACGGCTGTAGCCGAAGAGGTGCCCTGCCCCCGCGTCTGGACTACGACCAGCGGCGCATTGATTGCCCGCGTGGCTGGTGTTAACGGCGCCACTCACTTTGTGCGTCTGTTGACCTTTGTGCCAGGCAAGCCATTGGCGTTGGTCAAGCCACACGCGCCCGAATTGTTGCGCAACCTGGGCGCTTATCTGGGTGGCATGGACAAAGCGCTCAGCACCTTCGACCACCCGGCCACACACAGGGCGTTGCACTGGGATCTGAAACACGCTAGCTCCGTAATCCGCCAGCACAAAGATAGGATTAGTGATCCGGCGCGGCGCTTGCTGGTCGAACAGTTGCTCGCCCATTTTGAACAGACTGTCGCCCCATGTTTGAAAGATTTGCGCACGGGCGTGATTCACAACGACGGCAATGATTATAACGTGCTTGTCGGCGACGATCCGGCGCGCGGGTTGCTGGGCCGCAGCAAAGTGATCGCTGGCGTGATCGACTTTGGGGACATGGTCCACACTTACACGGTTAACGAAGTGGCGATCGCCGCGGCCTATGTCATGTTGGACAAGGCAGACCCAGTAACGGCTGCCGCGCAGGTGGTCAGCGGCTATCACGCCGTCTATCCTCTAACCGAAGCGGAATTAGCCGTTCTCTTCCCCTTGATCTGTATGCGGCTCTGTATGAGCGTCTGCCTCTCGGCGCATCAACAGGCGCAGGAGCCAGATAACCATTATTTGTCGATCAGCGAACGACCGGCCTGGGCGTTGCTCGCCAAGCTGGCCGAGCTCAAATCGGAACTGGCTCATTATGCCTTTCGCCATGCCGCTGGCTTGCCCCCCTGCCCAACCGCGCCAGGGGTAGTGCAATGGCTGCGCGCCAATGCGCAGCATCTGGGCCGGGTCGTCGATGTCAATCTAAAAAGTGCACCCACACTTGTGTTCGACTGGAGCGTGGGCAGCTTGGAGTTGGGCGAACTGCCCGACCGCAGCGACACACCAGCGTTCACGGCGTCGCTCTTTCAGCGTATGCAGCGGGCCGGCGCGGCCATCGGGATTGGCCGCTATAATGAAGCGCGCCAGGTCTACACCGGTGCGCAGTTCCAGGCGCCCAGCGAGGAGTTGCCCGAACAGCGCACCGTACATCTGGGCATCGACCTCTTCCAGCCAGCCGGATCGCCCATTTTTGCGCCGCTAGACGGTGTCGTCCACAGCTTTGCTAACAACACTGCGCATCACGACTACGGCCCGGTGATTTTGTTGGCGCATCGCGTGGCCGGGAGCGAGGAGGTAGATGATCTTGTCTTTTATACGCTCTATGGGCACTTAAGTGTGGATTCGTTGGATGATCTCTATGCGGGGAAGCCGATCCAGCAGGGGGAGCAGATCGGGACAATGGGTAATTTCCCCACCAACGGCGATTGGCCGCCGCATCTGCACTTTCAAATTATCTGTGATCTGCTGGGTGAGGCTGGCAACTTCAATGGTGTCGCCGCACCGAGCCAACGTGAGATCTGGCTGAGCCTTTGCCCCGATCCCAACCTGATCTTACAAATTCCGGCCACTGCTTTCCCGGCGGAGGGACTGCCTGCCGCTGAGAACCTGGCCGTTCGCCGCCAACGGCTGGGCAAAAATTTGAGCGTATCGTACCAAAAGCCACTGAAGATCGTGCGTGGTTGGCGACAATTTCTCTACGACGAAGCAGGGCTTGCTTATCTGGATGTTGTCAACAATGTCTGCCATGTGGGCCACTGCCATCCGCATGTGGTACGGGCCGGGCAGCGGCAATTGGCGGTGCTCAATACCAACACGCGCTATCTGCACGACAACATTATCGAATATGCACAACAGTTAACCGCGACCCTGCCGGAGCCGCTAAGCGTTTGCTTTTTTGTCAATTCAGGCAGCGAAGCCAACGATCTAGCCCTACGCCTGGCGCGTACCTACACGGGGCAGACGGATACAATCTGCCTTGATGCGGCCTATCACGGCAACTTGACCTCGTTGATCGAGATCAGCCCGTACAAGTTTAATGGTCCAGGTGGGCGCGGCGCACCACCCTACGTGCATACAGCACTCATGCCCGATCCCTACCGCGGCATCTACAAGGGGATGAGCAGCGAAAGTGGCGCGCGTTATGCCGCTGATGTCGCCGCTATTGTCCAGCAGGTGCAGGGAGCAGGACGGGGCATCGCCGCCTTTATCGCTGAATCTGTGCTGGGCTGTGGGGGACAGATTGTGCTGCCGGACGGTTATCTGTCCACCGCGTTCAACTATGTGCGAGCAGCGGGCGGCGTCTGCATTGCCGACGAAGTTCAGGTCGGATTTGGCCGAGTTGGCAGCCATTTTTGGGGCTTTGAAACGCAGGGCGTTGTGCCAGACATTGTCACAATGGGCAAGCCAATCGGCAACGGGCACCCGCTTGGCGCGGTGGTGACGACGCCCGCGATTGCCGATGCTTTCGCCAATGGCATGGAGTACTTTAACACCTTTGGCGGCAGCCCTGTCTCGTGTGCGATTGGGCTAGCCGTGCTCGATGTGATCAAGGCGGAAGGGCTACAGGCGCACGCGTTGCAGGTGGGCAATCGCTTGCTGGCTGGGTTGCGCGGCTTAATGGCGCGCCATTCAATCATTGGTGATGTGCGCGGGCTGGGGTTATTTGTCGGCGTGGAATTGGTGTTGGATCGCGCAACATTAGCACCGGCCGGGGCGCATGCATCTTATGTGGCCGAGCGCATGCGTGATCATGGCATTCTGATCAGCACTGATGGGCCATTGCACAACGTGTTGAAGTTGAAGCCACCCCTGGTCTTTGACGAACAAGATGCCGATCGGCTGGTGGCGACGTTGGATAAAGTGCTGGGCGAGGATGCTGTCTGTGCTGCGTAGCTCACATGACACAAAAGCAAAAACGTTACACAGAGAGCACAGAGGAGACACAGAGTTCACAGAGCTCGTCGCTGAGCTTAGAGATGAAATAGTCATAAAATCGTATACAGATGGATAGCCGCCACTTGAAATCTATCTAGTTTTTTCTCTGTGCTCTCTGTGCCTTCTCCGTGTTCTCTGTGTTCCGGTTGTGGCTGTACCACTTTACTCGTCTTCTTCGGCTGGTGAATGGACAATTTGACCGTCGTCATACTCTACGGTCGTCAGCCCGGCGCGCTTGCTGACGGTCAAGCGGCCTGGGTGAGACGAGATAAAGCTGCCCGAGGTTGGCGCGACATCGGCGTAGTCGCGCCCAACGGCAATGGTGATATATTTGTGGCGCGCCTCGCAATCATTGGTCGGATCCAGTGGCCACGCTTCTAGCGCACCTGTTTGCTGGGCAGGCAGCAAAACCTCTACCCAGGCGTGTGAACCCCCTTC
>JBBRVA010000467.1:0-6563 GCA_038247295.1 Caldilineales bacterium
GGTGTGGCGGTGCAGACGCCGGCCGGCCGCGTGATCCATACCAGCGATTATCGCTTCGATGACACGCCGGTCGACAATAAGCCGACCGAAGAAGACAAGTTGCGCCGCTGGGGCGATGAAGGCGTGTTGCTGCTGTTGGCCGATAGCACCAACGCCGAAAAAGAGGGCCACACGCCCAGCGAACGCACGATCGAGACCATGCTCGACCGGGCCTTGGACGAGGCAACTGGCCGCGTACTCTTGACCACCTTTGCCAGCAACTTAGGGCGTGTGCAGCAGATCATCAACTCGGCCCGGCGTCACAATCGGCGCATCGGCGTCGTGGGCCGCTCGATGATCAGCAATGTCAAAATTGCAATCCAACTCGGCTATCTGGACATTACGCAAGACGAACTGTTGAACGCTGGCGAGATGGAAAGCCTGCCGCCCAACCAAGTCGTCGTGATCGCCACCGGTAGCCAGGGTGAACCGACCAGCGCCATGGTGCGCATGAGCGTGGGCGACCACCGCCAGATCGTACTGCGCGCCGGTGATACGGTGATCATGAGCGCCATGCCCATCCCCGGCAACGAGGAACTCTTCAACCGCACGGTGGACAATCTCTTCCGCCAGAATGTAGATGTGCTCTACCACGAGTTGGGCGATGTGCATGTCAGCGGCCACGGTGGCCGCGAAGATTACCGCAAGATGTTGGGCTTGGTGCGCCCGCGCAACTTTATCCCTGTGCATGGTGAATATCGCCACCTGATCTTGCACAGCCGCCTGGCGCAACAGGCGGGCCTGGACCCAGAAAATATCTTTGTAATCGAAGATGGCCAACCGGTCGAATTTGGCGACTTTGACGGCAGCGGCAGCGTACAAGCCCGCCGCGGCGAAAAGTTTGATGCCGGCCACGTCTATGTCGATGGCCTGGGCGTCGGCGATGTGGGCAACGTCGTGCTGCGCGACCGCCGTCACCTGAGCCAAGACGGCTTTATCGTCTGCATCTTGGCTGTCGATGAGGTCGATGGTGAGGTAATCTACGGACCGGAGATCATCACGCGCGGCTTTGTCTACGTGCGCGACAACGAAGAGCTGATCCGCCGCGCGCGCGAAGTAGTGCAAGAGATGGCGCGCAAGCGCGTCCCTACGCGTGTGCTGGAAAACAAGATCAAAGACGCCCTCACCAACTTCACCTCGCGTGAAATTGGGCGACGGCCGATGATTCTGCCGTTGGTGATGGAAGTCTAAGCACGGGGTGCGTGTGAATAGAGCGTGATAACGATGAGCCGGGTCTTGCGACCCGGCTCATGTTTTAGAGTTTATACCGATTTGTTTTGTACACCTGTGACAGGATGACGCCGACCTGCGGTCGGACGATGACCAGGCGTTATTCATCCTGTCAGACCACGGAATTAAATCGGTATAATGTCTAATCAATGAAGCGGAGTTTTGCTAATCTGACGGTTTTCTACAATTGTTGCCCGCGTTGTGGGTTGTTTCATGTTGAAAGTTGTGTGTCCCGCAGCCGCAAACCCACTTATCGTTGTGTTCGCCGGCGCATAGGACAATGAGTAGGGAAGGTCTAGTCTAGAAAACAGAAGGTTGACTTCTGAGGTCTATGGCGGTATAATGGTAGTATGAAAATCAAGACCTCAGTCACTATCTCAGAAGAACTGCTAAAAGTGATGGACGAATTCATAAGCACCGATCAGAATCGTTCACTCTTTCTCGAAAAAGCAGCTTGGGAATACATCGCCAAGTTGCGCCGTGCCCAACGCAATGCGCGCGACCTTGAAATCATCAACGAACGAGCAGACTTCCTCAATCAAGAAACGCTCGACGCCCTTTCCTATCAAGTGGCTGTATGATTCGCGGCGATGTCTACCGAGTGGCAAAACCACCGGGCAACGATCCGAAACAATATCGCTATTTTGTGGTCGTCAGTCGCGATGCCCTGATTACATCCAAGTTTTCAACCGTCATTTGCGCGCCGGTCTACACAACCTATGACGGTTTGTCCACCCAAGTGGCTGTGGGCATCGCTGAAGGGCTGAAACATGACAGTAGTATCCACTGTGATGCCTTGATGAGTTTGCCGAAGTCAATGCTGACCCACTATGTAGGCCATTTGTCACCAAGCAAACGTCAAGAATTGAGGCAAGCTTTATTGGCAGCCCTTGCCATCGAGGCCGACGAAGAGTGACAATCATATCACCACATGGGTTCGCTACGCCGAACATGCGCTGGTGCGATTCGTTTGCTCGAAACTGGCGAAAAGGCCAGGGGATGAGCAGGGAGGCAACGCCTAACTGGGTGTCGATGCAAGTGAAACTCCTGCCCTTCAGGTGAAGACGCGCTGAGGGCACCCGCATTTCCCTCTTGCGCATGTATGGCAAGCATGGGTGAGAAGCAGGAAAAGACGGGGATAAGCTGGAAGCCACATTGGGCGACGCCCCTAGCAGGTGACAACGGCACCCAGGGGGTACCCGGCAAGTGAAGGTGTGGTCAAAGCTGCCCAGGGGGCTCACTTTTCATTGATCATCTGGCTCACTTTTCATTTGACAAACTCAGACGTGTTCTTAACAAGAACTCTTTCACTGAGGAGCCGCGCCCACTGGGCGCGGTTTTGAAGTGGCGGTGGGGTGTGTTTTCTCCATAATTCCCACATTTTTAGTGCTTGCCATACTGCACCACATGTGGTACACTGTAAGCCATGAATGGACAGCCGATTCTACAAGTCATCTTCTTTCACAACCTAAGCGGACATGAGCCTGTTCGTGAGTGGTTGAAAGCAATGGATAAAGAGGACCGCACAGCAATCGGCGAAGATATTAAGCTGGTGCAATTTCGTTGGCCGCTGGGGATGCCGCTGGTACGCAAGCTCGAAGCTGACTTGTGGGAAGTGCGCAGTCATCTGAGCGACGGGCGTATTGCCCGTGTCTTCTTTACTGTGCACAGAACGGAAATGGTCTTGTTGCATGGTTTTATCAAGAAGTCACAGAAGACACCTGGCGATGAGATGGCGTTGGCGCAAGGATGGAAGAATTTGTGGTGGCAAAGGGTAGCGTAACATGACAAATCCTTATTCTGGCAGCAATTTCGATGATTTTTTAACCGAAGAAGGCATTTTGGAGGAAGTTTCCGCGCGGGCGTTGAAACGATTATTGGCCTTGCAATTGGCTGAGATTATGGAAGCAACCAAAATCAACAAGTCACAATTGGCCGCGAGTTTGCAAACTAGCCGCACGCAAGTGGATCGATTACTCGATCCGACGAATACGGCCATCACCTTAGCGTCATTGGATCGGTTGGCGCGTGCTGTGGGTAAACAGCTACGGATTGAATTGGCATAAGACGACGAAATGAAGGGTCAATTCAATCTCGCAAAGATACAAAGTCTTTCAATGCTAAAGACAATTGTTGAAGAGACTTTGCCGAACATTCGATGAAGTGGAGGTTGCTAAATTAGCGCGTTTTCGACGTTTTTTGCCCGTCTTGGTGTTATCAGGTTGGCGACGTTGATCGCACACAGCCGCAAACCCAACTTATCGTCGTGTTCGGCTGGCACATAAGAACGTTGTCAATGTAGTTAGGAATGAGTATTACACAATTAAATATAGAGGTATGGACGATAATCTTGATCGGTAAAAAGTAGTGGACAGGAACGAATTTTGAAAATACAATACATCAATGTACGTCAATGTAAGGTGTATAAAATTAGTCGGTTGTTGATCTGAATGAACGTAAACGACATACGGCATTACTTTCCACAGATTTATCATCCTGACAACAAAACAAAAAATGCAAAATACGATTGGAGAGAATATGAGTAGCGAAAGCAAGTGCCCGGTGACGGGCGGACATGCCGAGACCGCTGTGGGAAAGAATATGAGTAACGAAGGCAATAACCCAGTGGCGAACGGATATGACGATAACGCGGTCGTTTTGGAAATGTCAAATCGAACCTGGTGGCCGAATCAGTTGAACCTGAAGGTTCTCCACCAGCACTCCTCGCTGTCAAATCCGATGGGCGCGGCATTCAACTACGCAGAGGAGTTCAAAAGCCTCGATCTGGATGCTGTGCGCAACGATCTCTATGCGTTGATGACTGATTCGCAGGCGTGGTGGCCGGCCGACTTCGGACACTATGGGCCATTATTCATTCGCATGGCATGGCACAGCGCCGGCACCTATCGCACCGGCGACGGCCGCGGCGGCGCTGGTTCGGGTACCCAACGCTTTGCGCCCCTCAACAGTTGGCCCGACAATGCCAATCTGGACAAGGCGCGCCGGTTGCTCTGGCCGATCAAGCAAAAGTACGGTCGGAAAATCTCCTGGGCCGACCTGATGGTCCTGGCCGGGAACTGTGCCCTGGAGTCGATGGGATTCAAGACCTTTGGCTTCGGCGGCGGGCGCGCCGACGTTTGGGAACTCGAAGAAGACATTTACTGGGGTCCTGAGGACAAGTGGCTCGACGACAAACGTTACACCGGCGACCGGGAACTTAAGAATCCGCTCGCGGCTGTGCAGATGGGTCTGATCTACGTAAATCCAGAGGGGCCAAACGGCAACCCGGATCCGCTGGCTGCCGCCAGGGACATTCGCGAGACTTTTGCGCGGATGGCGATGAACGACGAGGAAACCGTTGCCCTCATCGCCGGTGGACACACCTTCGGCAAAACCCATGGCGCTGGCGATCCAAATCAGTATGTTGGCCCTGAGCCAGAAGGCGCCAGCATCGAGGAGCAAGGCCTTGGCTGGAGGAACAGCTTTGGCAGCGGCAACGGCGACTACACCATCACTAGCGGCTTGGAAGGCGCATGGACCACGACGCCAGCGAAGTGGGGTAACAATTTCTTCGAGAACCTGTTCGGCTATGAATGGGAGCTGACGAAGAGCCCAGCCGGCGCGCAGCAATGGAAACCAAAGGACGGCGCCGGCGCTGGGGCCGTGCCGGATGCTCACGACCCGTCAAAGCGTCACGCGCCATTTATGCTGACCACGGACCTCGCCTTGCGGATGGACTCGATCTACGAGCCAATTTCAAGACGCTTTTACGAGCATCCGGAGCAGTTCGCAGACGCTTTCGCCCGCGCGTGGTACAAGCTGACGCACCGGGACATGGGACCACGCGAGCGCTATCTCGGCCCCTTGGTCCCTGCGGAGGAACTCCTGTGGCAAGATCCGATCCCCGCAGTCACCCATCAATTGATTGACGCCCAGGACATTGCCGCCCTCAAGGGCAAGATTCTCGCCTCGGGACTGTCCATCTCCGAATTGGTCGCAACGGCGTGGGCCTCGGCGGCAACCTTCCGCGGCTCTGACAAGCGCGGTGGGGCGAACGGCGCGCGCATCCGGCTCGCGCCGCAAAAGGATTGGGAAGCCAACCAGCCGGCCCAATTGGCAGTTGTGCTCGCCACCCTTGAAGGGATCCAACAGGAGTTCAACGGCGCCCAGGGGGCACCCGAGGCTGGCGGGAAGCAGGTTTCGCTCGCAGACGTGATTGTCCTCGGCGGTTGCGCAGCCGTCGAGCAAGCGGCGAAGAACGCCGGGCGCGATGTGACTGTGCCCTTCACGCCGGGCCGCGCGGATGCGTCGCAGGAGCAAACCGATGTACACTCCTTTGCCGTGCTTGAGTTGACGGCAGATGGGTTCCGCAACTACCTCCAAACCAAATACACCGTACCGGCAGAGAAGTTGCTGCTCGATCGGGCGCAATTGCTGACACTGACCGCGCCTGAGATGACGGTGCTTGTTGGCGGCCTGCGTGTCTTGGATGCCAACGTCGGACAGTCTCAACACGGCGTCTTCACCAATCGGCCCAAGCTGCTCACCAATGACTTCTTCGTGAACCTGCTCGACATGGGCACGACGTGGCAGGCGGCTGCGGCAGCCGGCGATGTGTTCGAGGGCCGCGATCGCGCAACAGGCGAGATCAAGTGGACCGGCACTCGTGTCGACCTCCTCTTCGGTTCGAACTCCCAATTGCGCGCCATTGCGGAAGCCTACGCGTGTGACGACGCGCAGCAGACGTTTGTGCGCGACTTCGTGGCGGCCTGGGACAAGGTCATGAATCTCGATCGCTTCGACCTTGCCTGATCGATCAAGGTCTTCTCGCCCCGCCCTGGTGCTCAGCGAAATCAGCTTGATTTCGCTGAACACCAGGGCGGGCGTAGCCAGCTTATAGCACACCCTAGCGCAAACTAACCTTGATTTCTGAGCAATAGCAAAACTGCCAACCGCACTCAATTTTCAAAGGAATGGCTTGAGCAAGTAATCGCAACATTCGCCCTCGCATCCAAGCTATTTATTTTATATAGAGAACGATGAACTTCAAGATAGATGTGAAGGCCTAATCCAATTACCGTACATCACAACTTTCTTAGTGATTAGGGCGTAAACCCCAGTCCCTTCAGGGCTGGGATATAAGCCCTTCACTTGCTTTAGCGTTCGACTGTCGTTCGGCGAGGCTCTCGAACCGCACGCCGAAGTCGGCTTTAGACCGCTGTGCTGATCCGGTTGTAAGCCTTTTGTCACAATTGAAACCTCCGTTTCGTGGTAGAATATACTTGTTCCTTAAC
>JBBRVA010000468.1:0-6545 GCA_038247295.1 Caldilineales bacterium
ACACCGGCTAATTTTGACGCTACCACCATTGACCGGCTCTATGGTTTTCCGCTTGCCAATGGCTGGAAAGCCGTCGGCATGCTCTATGCCCAGGGGGTGCTACAAGGCGACTATGAAACCAATCAGCGCGACACCTTGATCCCCGACTGGTATCTGCGCGGCCAACAGCGTTGCGCGTCGACAGCAGCATGGTATTTTGTGATCGACAATCTAGAACCCTGGTCGCGCAACAGCGCGCAGGTGATCGAAACATTGCCGGGCGAAGGGTTTGCGCCTTGGGGTAGCGTAGAAGTTAACGGGGCCGCGCGTTTGGCCATTTATCACCGCCCAGCTAATGGCGACGCGCCCGACGCGGCCTTGCAAACCTTCCAGCTGAACGAATACGCCGCGGCATTTGATGCTAGCGCCCAGGCCGATTTGCCGTTGGACTATCCCGCCATCGAGTCGGCGATTGGCCATCCACTGCACATCAACTTCGCCGATCAAATCTGGCTGGAAGGGTACGACCTGACCTACAATACGCCATTGCAGCCGGGTGAACGCTTGCGCTTGAAGCTTTACTGGCGCGCGCAGCAGACCATGCCGCAGTCATACAAAGTCTTCAACCAGGCTTATGCGGCTGATGGTCCGATGGTAGCGCAAAAAGATGCCTACCCGGTGTGTGACCGTCTGCCTACGTCACTCTGGTATCCGGGTGAATTGATCACCGATATTCATGATATTACGGTCAACGCGGATGCAACGGATGGTGTCTATCCGCTCTACACCGGCCTCTACCTGGAGGAGACCGGCGACCGCTTGCCCGTTCTGGAGGCTGCCGGCAACCCCGTCGATCAGCAAGTGCATGTGGCGGATATTCGCATTGGAGAGTAATTGGTAAGCGGTGAGTCAATGTCATTAAGGTAAGGCAATGTAGGTGCGGTTTTTAACCGCACATTGGTGGTCTAGCCGAGACCGTGCGGTTACAAACCGCCCTACATGCGATGAGTTTGATCTTAACTTAATGACATTGAGTAGCTCGGATGTGTCTCAATTACCACTTACTACTTACCGTTTACCGGTATCCTATCAGGCCTATGAACAAAAACGTATGCATTCGCTAAGATTACCCATCGCCGTGTTAATTGCCCTCGGCGCGCATCTATGCCTCTGGTTTGATCTGCCGTTGATCTGGCAGACGCTGGCCGTGCTTGTGCTGGCGGGATTTTTGCCGGGTGCGCTGCTCGTCAAGTGGTTGGTGGGCCAAAGTGACGCGCCGCCCGACCCCGGCGAGCAACTGCTCTACTCGATTGGGGCGGGCTATGCGCTCATGGTCGTCGGTATGCTTTGTATCAGCTATCTGCCCGGCGGCATCGCAGCCTGGCAAACCGTCCTCGTCTTCGACCTGATCACGCTCCTTTTCGCGGCCCTAATCTGGTGGCACGGTCGAACCAATCACCAATTACCAAGCACCAATTACCAGCCATCCCGCTGGTTCATCACCGGCTTGCTCCTTCTCCTCATCATCGCTAGCTTCTTACGCTTTACCAATCTTGGCTATGCCGAGTTTCATGGTGACGAGGCACGCGCCATCTTGCGCGCCGCCGGCGTGATCCAGGGTTATGAAGATGTACTTTTTTTGCACAAAAAAGGACCAGCCGAGATTCTGTTGCCAGCCCTCATCTTCGCGCTGACTGACCACATGGATGAAACCAGCGCCCGGCTGCCCTTTGCCCTGGCCAACCTGGCCGGCATCTTTGCCGTCTTTCTGCTCGGTCGGCGCCTGCTAGGTGGATTGGCTGGCTGGGCCGCCGCCTTGTTGCTGACGTTCGATGGTTATCTAATCGCTTTTTCCCGCTTTGTTCAATACCAAAGCCTGGTCTTGCTCACGGCGGCGCTGGTCGTCTTGATTCTCTACCGTCTGCTGCAGCAACCCAAAGCGCTGCGCAATTACTTGATCTTGGCCGCGATCCTATTGGCGACGGGGTTGCTGGCCCACTACGAAGCGGCCACGGCTGGCGCGCCGGCACTTTTCCTATTGGCACTGTTGGCCTGGCGGCTGCGCGATCAAGGGCGCGTGCTGATGCGCGCCCTGGGGCCGGCACTGCTGGTGGGCGCTGCGTTGTTAGCACTTTTCTACCTACCCTTCATCGAGCACCCGCACTTTGCCTCGACTTCCAGCTATTTTGATGCACGCATCGACAGCAATGCAGCCGGCTTTTTGCACAACAATCTGAGCGATGTTTTTCGGCGTAGCATTGTTTATAATTCGACCTACGCCGTTCTCTTGCTGGTTGGTTTGATTGTGCTGGCGCTGCTCACAGCTTACTGGCGCGGCTGGCCACGCCGATCCGCCATGCTCTTCAGCGCCGGATTGCTTTTGCTGCTCGCGCTCACAGCTTGGCGCACGGATTGGTTGACGGTTGGCGCAACGGATTACCTCGCCCTGCCTTTTGCCTTGGCGCTGCTTTTGATCTGGCTGGCGCCTCGTTTGCGTCTAGAAGAGCGGCTGCTGTGGCTCTGGTTTGGGGCGACGCTGCTATTGGCCATCTTCTTCACCGCGACACCGCGCACCCATATCTACATCTTTTTTACGCCCTGGGCGTTGCTAGCCGGTATGCTGCTCGCGCAGAGCTGGCAAGCTTTGCGCCGCTGGGTTGGTTCGCCGCTTGCGCTTGCGGTTGGGGGGGCAGCGGCCCTGCTGATCGGTCTCGTTTTGGGCATCTATGCCTACTGGTACTTTGTCGAGACGAAGGTAGAAGTGTTGCGCACTTGGGCAACCAATCGCCCCGCTGCCTATTGGTCGCCCTACGACGCGCGCGAGGTCGATTCGATCTATGGCTTTCCATTGGCGAATGGCTGGAAGGTAATCGGCGCGCTCTATGCCCAGGGCGTGTTGCAAGGTGATTATGAAACCAATCAACGTTATGTTTGGATTCCCGATTGGTATACGCGCAATCAGCATCGTTGTGCGGCCACTGCCCAATGGTACTTTGCCGTCGATGGCTTGGAGCCGTGGGCCGAAGACAGCGCCGCGATTGAAGATCGCATCCTCAGCCAGGGGTTTCGTCCGTGGGGGGTGGTGCAGGTAAATGATGCGCCGCGCCTGAAAATTTATCGCCAGGGTAGCGAAGAAGGTAGCGACCCAAGCGAAGTGCAGACATTTCAGATCAACGATTACGGCGCTCAATTTGATGCAATGGCCCGCCCTGATCTGAAATTGGGCTACCCAGTGATCGAAAATCACGTCGAATATCCGTTGCATGTTAATTTCAACAATCAAATCTGGCTGGAAGGCTATGATATCACCTATAATGAGCCGCTACAGCCCAGTGACACCTTTCGCCTGACACTCTATTGGCGGGCGCAACAGTTGATCGACAAGGATTACAAGGTCTTCAACCATGCCTACGACAGCGCGAATCGTAAAGCGGCGCAAAAGGATGGCTACTCCGTTTGTGATCGGGAGCCAACCACGACCTGGTCACCGGGTAAGTTGATTACGGATATTTACGATATCCCCGTTGCGGCGGATGCGCCAAACGGTATGTATCCGCTCTACACCGGGCTCTATCTGGAAGAGACACAGGCGCGCTTGCCGGTGCTGGATACAGCAGGCAACGCGATTGATAATCACGTACATATAACCGACATCCGCGTCGGTTCGGAATAGTTTTAGCTGCGTCGCCGTGAGCGCCGCCAGCTTGGCGGCATTGCCTAGTGGCGAGCCAGTTTGTGAAAACAGGATGGATCGTCGAACACTTTTATCACTCATAATCATAGCGCTGGTGGCCCACCTGGCGCTGTTCTTGCCCTTGCCGCTGGTGGTGCAGGCTGTCGCCGCGCTGATCGTGGCTGGGCTACTGCCTGGCGCGCTGCTGGTCGAGGCCCTGGTCGGCCAAAGTGAAGCGCCGCCCGCCCTGGCCGAACGCCTGCTCTACTCGATTGGTGCCAGCTACGCGGTGATGGTCTTCGGCATGTTGGCCGTCAGCTATCTGCCTGGTCCAGTGACCCTGTGGCAAACCCTGCTTACCTTCGACCTGACCACGGCCCTCTTCGCCGTTTTCATCTGGTGGCGCAGTCGGCCCAATCGCCAATTACCAATTACCAATCGCCAATCACCAATCACCAATTACCAACCCTCCCGCTGGTTCATCGCCGGCTTCCTCATCCTCCTGCTCACCGGCAGTTTCTTCCGCCTGGCCAATCTGGGCTATGCCGAGTTCCAGGGTGATGAGGCACGCGCCACCTTGCGCGCCGCCGCCGTGATCCAGGGTGAGGACGAAGTGCTCTTCCTACACCGCAAAGGGCCCACCGAGATCCTGCTGCCCACGGTGCTCTATGCGCTGACCGGCCATTTGAATGAGACAACGGCCCGCCTGCCTTTTGCCCTGGCCAACGTGGCGGGACTTTTTGCCTTGTGGCTGCTGGGGTGGCGGCTCTTCGGACCACTGGCCGGCTGGATCGCCGCCGTCTTTCTGGCGCTGGATGGTTACTTCATCGGCTTTGCGCGCATCGTCCAATACCAAAGCATCATCTTCCTGACTTCGGTGCTGGCCGTGGTGATCGTCTACCACTTGGCGCGCCACCCCAAGGCGTTGACCCGCTATCTGGCGTTAACCGCACTGCTGTTGGCAACCGCGCTGCTTTCGCACTACGAAGGCGTCTGGCCTGTCATTCCGATCGTCTTTTTGCTGGGTGTGCTACTCTGGCAGGGTCAGGTCTATCGCCCCCACCTGTACCAGGCGATTGGCGTCGCCGCGCTGGTCGGCGGCGCGCTGGTGGCCGCTTTTTATCTGCCCTTTGTCTTGCATCCCCATTTTGGCGCGACCTTTAGCTACTTGGCCGACCGGCGCATCAGCGGTGGCACCTTGCCCTATAACAATTTGGCCGATTTCTTCCTGCGCACCACCGTCTATAACACGACCTATGCCACGCTGTTGCTGATCGGCTTGACGCTGGCCGCGTTGGTACTGGCCCTGCGCCCCAATGTCGGGCGGCATGGGCGGATCCTCGGCAGCGCACTGCTACTCTTATTTCTGGGCGTTACCCTTTGCCAGCCCAGTTGGTTGCTGCTGGGCAGCACCGATTTTGCCTTTGTGCCTTTCTTGGCCGCCTTGCTCCTGGTCTGGTTTCTGCCCAAGTTGAGCGTAGAGGAGCGTATGCTCTGGCTTTGGCTTGGTGTGCCGTTGTTGCTTGCCTTTTTCGTCACCGCCAAGCCGCGCACGCATGTCTACGTCTTCTTTATGCCCTGGGCGCTGTTGGCGGCGGCGACGCTGGCGCGAGGTTTTTTTGTACTGCGGCGTCGCTATACGGGCAACATGTTGATCTTGGCCAGCAGTGCCGTCGCTTTGCTCTGCATAGCCATCTTTGGGAACTACGCCTATTGGTACTTCGTTCAGAACCGGGTGGAAGTGTTGCGCACTTGGGATGAAAACCGCCCCGCTGGCTACTGGACCGTCTATGATCGCCCCGATGATCGGGCGATTTTCGGCTTTCCGCTGGCCAACGGCTGGAAGGTGGTCGGCGCGCTCTACAACCAGGGCGTGATCAGCGGTGCTTATGATTCCAACGAAAAGGAAGCGTGGGTGCCGGCCTGGTATACGCGCGGCGAGTATCGTTGCCGGCGCACCGCCGACTGGTTCTTTCAGATTGATAACCTAGAACCCTTTACGATTGGCGACCGTCTGATGATGGAGCACTATTTGCGTCAGGGCTTTCATAAGTGGGGCTTAGTCGAGGTCAACGATGCAACGCGTATGATCATCTATAAACGCACCGCGGCGAAGAGCGAAGATCCGGCGCGTGAACCGCATGCGGGATTGCCGGTCTACCGTTTGGCCGAGTATGGCGGCGTCTTCGACCAGATGGCCGGCCCCCAATTGCCGCTGGTCTACCCCGTGATCGATCCGACGATTGGCAACCCGATCCACGCCAACTTTAGCAACGAAATCTGGCTGCAAGGCTACGATATTGCCTATCCCAAGCCGCTGCGGCCAGGCGATATTATTCATCTGACGCTCTATTGGCAGGCGCAACAGCCGATCACCCAATCGTACAAAGTCTTCAATCAATCCTACTTTGGCGACGGCCAGATGATCGCCCAGCAGGACGGCTATCCCGGCTGCGAAAACAACGAAACCTGGCGCTGGGATCCGGGCGAAATTATCACCGACGAGTATGACATCCCCGTCAACGCCGATGCGCCGGATGGCCTCTATCCGCTCTACAGCGGGCTCTATCTGGAAGAAAACTTCGAGCGGCTGCCCATTCTGGATGAAAACGGCAACCCTGTTGAAACGCAGGTGCATGTGACAGATATTCGGGTGGGGGAAGAATGATGGGAAACGGGATACGGGAAACGGGATACGGGATACGGGATACGGGAAACCTGCACCACGCACCACGCACCACGAAACGGGATACAGCCCTCGATAGCAGGAGCGAACTGTGACCCAACGCTTGCGTATGCCTTTGTTGTTGTTTGCGCTCTTTCTGGCGGCCTGGGTGCCGCGTGTGCTGGCGCTGGATCGTTTTGTCACCTATGACGAGCGCAAATGGCTGGC